>JANXTG010000184.1 GCA_025352525.1 Ferruginibacter sp. | reverse complement strand
CCGCAAAGCGCCTCAGTACTGCGTTTGACAGTGTTACTTTGTATGGTGAAGATCCGGCCTACCGCCCGGATATTTATGGAAAAGTCGGAAACAGCGGTGTAAGTATTGCAACTGTTGATGATGCAAAAAAACTCTATAGTGGGTTTGATTTGTGCGATCCAAAAACATCTGTGAGCATGACGATCAATGGTCCTGCGCCAATGCTGCTAGCATTTTTTATGAATGCCGCAATTGATCAGATGTGTGAAAAATACATCATTGAAAATAATTTAAGAGAAGAAGTAAATAAAATTATTGAGACAAAATTCAATATTGAAAATTTACCAAAATATATTGGTGCTAATGGACAAGCAGTAACTCCTGGGTTAGGAAATTTTGCAGGTATATTACCTGAAGGCAATGATGGACTTGGTTTGCGTTTACTTGGCTTAAGCGGCTCTGATGTATTGCCTGCTGATGTTTATGCAACCATAAAAGCAAAAGCATTGTCATCTGTTCGTGGCACCGTGCAGGCAGATATATTAAAAGAAGACCAGGCACAAAACACCTGTATTTTTTCTACAGAGTTTGCGTTAAAATTAATGGGCGATGTGCAGGAATATTTTATTACAAACAAGATTCAAAATTTTTACAGTGTAAGTATCAGCGGTTATCATATTGCTGAAGCCGGTGCCAATCCTATAACACAGCTTGCTTTTACTTTAAGCAACGGCTTCACTTTTGTAGAGTATTATTTAAGTCGTGGTATGAACATTGACGACTTCGCACCAAACCTTTCTTTTTTTTTCAGCAATGGAATGGATCCTGAATATGCGGTGATTGGAAGAGTTGCCCGACGCATTTGGGCCAAGGCAATGAAATTTAAATACAAGGGAAACGACCGCAGCCAAAAATTAAAATATCATATACAAACAAGCGGCAGAAGTCTGCATGCGCAGGAGATAGATTTTAATGATATCCGCACAACATTGCAGGCTTTGTATGCCATTTATGATAACTGTAATTCGCTGCACACAAATGCATACGATGAGGCAATTACAACGCCAACAGAAGAAAGTGTGCGCCGTGCAATGGCCATTCAATTAATTATAAACCGGGAGTTGGGTACGGCAAAAAATGAAAATCCAAACCAGGGGTCTTTCTTAATAGAAGAAATGACTGACCTTGTAGAACAGGCCGTGCTGGCCGAGTTTGAAAGAATTACAGAACGTGGCGGCGTGCTCGGTGCTATGGAAAGAATGTACCAGCGCAATAAAATTCAGGAAGAAAGTCTGTATTACGAAACATTAAAACACACAGGCGAATTTCCAATTGTAGGTGTAAATACTTTTCTAAATAAGAATGGTTCGCCAACAGTTTTGCCCGCAGAAGTTATCCGGTCAACTACCGAAGAAAAAGAATTACAGATTTCCATGCTTGATGCATTTAAAGAAAGGCATATTGAAAAAAGCGCAACCATGTTGTTGAAGTTACAGGAAGTTGCTATTGCCAATGGAAACTTATTTGAAGAATTAATGGAGACTGTTAAACATTGTTCACTCGGCGAAATAACCAATGCATTGTACAGCGTTGGCGGACAATACAGAAGAAATATGTAATTCCTTATATTTTTTTAGGAGCATGGGCAGCAGAAACATTTATCATCATTTGTTTCCCGCTGTTGGTAGTAGCCATGCACACAAGTTGTTTTTATAATTTAAAATGCAAGTGTGCATGGGCTACAACTGCCCATCAGGGCTATGCTCATCCATTTATCTTTACTCAACTTTAGACTGATCTATTTTTCAGGTACACAGTTAGGTACTGATTTTCCTGCTTTGGTTTTATTTCCTACTTTTTCATATCCATCCCAGCAAGGGTCTGCTTTTTTCGTTGCTGATTTCTTTGTTGCTGCTTTTTTAGGAGCAGCTTTTTTTGTCGTTGCCATAAAAATGTTTATGAAATTGAATCAATGAGTAAGCCAAAACATTTTAATAAAAAAATTACCTTTTTAATCTTTGGCAATTCTCGCAGATGTATGTAGCTCTTTTACCCTTACCTATGTAAAGTTTTACAATTTTATGCTTGCAACGGCTGCAGCTCTTTTGGTTGTAAGTTTTCCAGTGTTTGGAAAGTGTTCCTTCTTTTTTTTATTGTAAAAATTCAAAAGAATAATTTACCACTTTCTTCATCAGTTTTTTAAATTTGGAAATGGTTATATTCTTAATGGTTGTTTCAGGGTGCAGTTTTACCAGCCACAAAACTTCATTTTTTATAATATTGCCAACACCCGAAAATATTTGTTGGTCCAACAATGCATCACAGATTTTTACGTCCGGAATTTCCCTTAGTTTTTTTATTGCTTTTGGTGCATTCCATTGCTCACTCATTACATCAGCCTCGTTATCATAAAATGGAAATATCTTTTATAAGTTTTACATCAACTACGTAACAATTAAGTTCTTCTTTGGCAAACTGCAGGCTTAGTTTAGCATTTATTTTGGGTTTCCGTTCGTTAATTAAATAACTCCCAAACATTCTAAAATGAATCTCAATATTTATGTCTTTCAAACAAATAAATAAATGTTTGCCCCAGGTTACTATTGCTGTGATTTTCTTTTGTTCAAGTAAACTATAATCAACATTCGCATAGCCTTTTGCAGCAATTATTTTGCTGCCAATAAATGTGGAGATATTTTTTTTACAATAATTAGTGAAGGGCCTTCAGGCATACTGTATTTTATTTTGCAAGTTGCAAAATATAAACCACAAAGAAACTATTTAAAAAAAATTATTTTACAGATATTACAAGCAGAATTGTTTTCCGGGAATCTTCATTTTCCATCAGTTTAGAAGAAATAAATAATTCTTTATTTTTACCGGCCTCGTTAGTATAATTATAGGAAACGTTTTTCATTACTGCACGTGTGACAAGTACATTGATTATTTCTTTTTTTATTTCCAGGCTCTTCCAAAAACTGTTGTTAACCTTTGAAAGTTTAACCTCTTCAGTTTCTGCTTTTGTAAGATTAAATATTTTTAAAAAAACATTATTGGTTCTCATTATTCTCAGTTCAGTATTTAAAATTACAAACGCAGTATCTTTTACTGAATCAAAAATAGTATGGATAAATTCATCACTTTCAATCAGAAAACCTTCCAGCTTTTTTTGTGTATTTATATTTTGAATTATTTTGATAATGTATTTTTCTCCTGCTTCATTAATTGCAGATAGCGCTTCTCCTAAAACCCAAATTGGAAGCCCTTCTTTATTCAGCAGATAATTATTATCGCTCTTATTCCCTTTTTTTAATACAGTTCTTATTTCCAGGCCAGGCTTGTCTGCTTTCCTGTCAACATCAGTAAAAAGTATTTCAAAATTTTTACCAAACAAATCCCTTTTTTTATAACCGAAGGCATTTATAAATCCTTTATTTATATCTAGAATTTCCCCTTTTGTATTTAATATTAGAATTGAGTTTTCTACCGAATTTTTAAAAATGCCGTCGAAGAAGCCTAGCGTATTTATCATAGGTGTAACATTTATATTCATAAAGATATATCGTTATGAAGAGAGTGGGAAAACTTTGTGTAATAGTCTCATCACATTTTATGTTTATACTAAAACATCATTGTATAAGCAGTTACATTATATCTGGAACAGATTTTGGTCAGTTAATAAATAATTAAATACTTATTTTATGAATGTATTGAAAAATAAAAAAATTGCCATTCTTACAGATAATGGTTTTGAAGAAATAGAACTGACATCCCCTAAATCTGCTCTGGAAGAAGCCGGCGCATCCGTTCACATCATATCGCAACAGAAAGTTGTGAAAGGGTGGGATCATGACCATTGGGGTATTGAAATTAATGCCGATGTCAGCCTCAGTAACGCCAACCCTGAAGATTATGATGCACTCATGTTACCGGGCGGCGTAATGAACCCTGATAAAATGAGAACTGAAAAAGCTTATGTTGATTTTGCCCAATATTTTTTAGAGTCGGGCAAACCAATTGCTGCCATTTGCCATGCACCCCAGTTATTAATTGAAACCGGTATGCTTGCAGAAAGAAACATGACTTCTTACCCATCTTTAAAAACTGATTTAAAAAATGCAGGTGTAATATGGGAGGATAAAGAAGTGGTTTCTGATAATGGTTTGGTAACAAGCAGAAGTCCTGATGATTTGCCTGCTTTTAATAAAAAAATGATTGAAGAATTTGCAGAAGGTCAGCACCTGACTGACGGGTCTTTTAAAAGAGGATCAACATCAATGGGATAAAATATTTTAATTAAAAAAGGTTCAGCAATGGTTGAACCCTTTTTATTATTTATTCTGTATCTGCCAGGCTGTAACCATTATTCTCTTCATCTTCCTCTCCAATAAATTCATCTTCATCATCATCTTCTGCGCCCGGTATATCGAGGTCTTCGCCACTATTCTCTTCGGCCACTGACATCTCGTTTAAAGTATCGCCGTCTTCATCCTTGTTATCCAGGGTGGAATGTTTTAAATTTTTTTCATCTTGTGATAGCGGATCGGTATGCATTGCTTCATCTAGCATCGCTTTTTCTGCAGGTGTTATAAAAGAACCATTGTCATTATCATCTGTAATATTCATAAAGGTTTACTTTAGAATTAATGTTCAAACCATGTGCCGTAATTACTATAATTTTATGACAGTCTTTTAAAAATTTTAAGTATGAAAATATGTTTGCTATTTGTTTTAACGGTATTCCTTTTTTTATCCTGTAAAGAAACAGTAAATAAAAAAATTGAATCTAAGCCTGAAACAATATTAAAAGTCTCAGTGCCTGATTTGTTAAATGGCTGTTACGAAATGATTATTTCCGGTGATACAGCTTTCATGAAAATTGTGCAAAACAATGATTTTTTAACAGGAACACTTATTTATAAAAGAAAAGGAAAAGATAGTAACAAAGGCAATGTTATTTTAACCAAAATAAATAACCGTGCAGAAGGTTATTACACTTTTCAGTCTGAGGGTAAAACTTCTGTGAGGCAAATGGTTTTTAAAATAGAGAAGAATTCTTTTGCTGAAGGTTATGGTGATATTGAAATGAAAAAAGATACCGCAATTTTTAAATATTCGCATGCATTAAATTTTGAAGAGAAACATGTATTTAATCATGTGATCTGTAAATAAATTTTATTAGTATGAAGTTATTTTGGATCTATTTTATAATTATTATAACCGTATTTTATTCCTGCAGTCCAAAACCGTATGGCAACACAAACAAAGTGTACGTAAAACAATCAAAGTTATTTGCCAAAAAAATAACAGGAGTTCCTGTAAATTTAATTATTGCAGACTCTTTTAAAAAACCGCTTTATACAGCCTATACAACCAACTTCGGTATTAGAAAACCCAACATTGTTGTAATACATTATACCGCACAAAACAGTTGTGAGCAAACGCTGCAAACCTTTACCAAGACTGCAACACAGGTTAGTGCACATTATGTAATATGCAAAGACGGAACGCTGCACCATATGCTGAATGATTATTTAAGGGCATGGCATGCAGGGATTAGCAGATGGGGGAATAATACTGACGTAAATTCAAATTCTATCGGTATTGAAATTGATAACAATGGTGTTGACAGTTTTTCCAACGCACAGATAAATACACTATTGGGTGTTTTATCTTTTGTAAAAAAAGAATACAACATTCCCGCAGAAAACTTTATTGGCCATAGTGATGTGGCACCTGCCCGAAAGATAGATCCGGGAATACTTTTCCCTTGGAAAGCATTATCTGAAAAAGGTTTTGGTCTTTGGTATAATGATACATCAACTGTTACTTTGCCTGTAGATTTTAATGTAAAATATGCATTAAAAATAATTGGGTATGATGTAAAGAATCTGCAAAATGCAATAAATGCTTTTAAAAGACATTATTTGAATACAGCAAATGAAGCGCTGTTTACAAAGCCTGAAGAAAAAGTTTTGTATGCAGTAATGCTAAAATATTTAAACTGAAATAAAGATCAATCAATAAATTCTCCAAAAATCTTGCTACCAGTATTTGCAGGAAATTGCTCTGTTTTATTCATACCACATAATTTGTCTGACGTACATAATAAAATTTGCATCAACTGCATTTTTTCTTTACGTTTAACTTTTTGGTCGGTGTCATCTTAAGGGGTATTAAACAAATCAGTAAGTAAATTAAAACGATTATTTTTTGAGTAGCTTAATAACATCGACTTGTAATCCATAACAACTGTCTCTTAAAATGAAGAGAAGAACTTTACGCACCCGAAATTAATTTTTTCTGCATAAAATATTTTCCAACAAATGGAAGTTTAGCAAATTCTTTGTGCTCAACGAGCGTAAGAAAACGACAGTATATCAAAAGTAAAACGGCTGCAATACCTAAACTGAAATATTTATTATCGTAGAAATGTGTAATTCCTTTATGTATAAAAAATATGGTAACGACAATAATAATGTAGGCTAAAAGTTTTTTCCAGGCATAAGGAATTCTATAATATTTCTGCCCCCAAACAAACGAAATAATCATCATGCTGCCATAACAAATTAATGTAGCCCAGGCGCAGGCTGTAAATCCATATTTAGGAATAAAAATATAATTAATAATGATAGTGATTGTTGTACCAATTAATGTAACCCATGCACCGTAAATAGTTTTATTGCTTAGTTTGTACCAAATACTAAGGTTGTAATATATTCCCAAGAAAACGTTTGCAAGTAATAAGATAGGAACTACTGAAAGCCCTTCCCAATATTTTGGTCCGATAAAATATTTCCATATTGGTATAAATAAACTTACAACAAGAAACATAACTGAAATAATCATTACAAAAAACTTCATTACCCTTGCGTAAATTCTTTGTGGATTTGAGCCTTCCGCCTGTTTAAAAAAGAAAGGCTCGGCACTCATTTTAAAAGCCTGTATAAAAAGGGTAATAAGAATTGATAATTTATAACATGCACTGTAAACTCCCACTTGTTCTTCCCTAAAAATTTTTGAACCCGGCAACCACCAGCTCAGCATCAGTCTGTCCATCGTTTCATTTATCATTCCGCCCATGCCCACAAGTACCAACGGTAATGCATATATCATCATTTGTTTCCACAAAGCACCATCAAAATTAAAACGGATTTGTAAAATTTCTTTTGATAAAAAAATGAGTGTGATGATGGACTGTGCAAGGTTTGCAAATACAACATAGGTTATTGGGTTAATGGTAGGATCGTAAACCTTACTTAACCAGCCTGAGGGGTTTGTTGCATAATGCGCCGGACAATAACCTATAAAAAACCATGTCAGCAAAATATTTATAAGCACCCCTAAAATCTTTGCGGCAGCAAATTTTTTAGGCCTTCCTTCCTGCCTTAACCTTGCAAATGGAACAGCTGATAAAGCATCTGTTGCAATAACCAGTATCATGAGTTTAATGATAGTAGGAAATTTTTCTAACCCAATTACAGCTCCCAGAGATGTTTTATTTAACCATAAAACTCCTGTAAAAATAATCGTAGAAAAAAGCAACGATAAAAATGCGGTACTATACAATTTTGTACTACCTTCTTTTTTGCCTGAAAAGCGAAAATATGTCGTCTCAAAACCATAAGTAAAAATGATATTAAATATCGGAATGAGGGCATAAATAAGAGCGATTTTACCATAATCGCTTTTATAGGTAAGTGTGTATGTAAGAAATGGTGTTAGTAAATAATTTATGAGCCTCGCGGCAATGGTACTGCCGCCATACCATATAGTTTCTCCCGCCAATTTTTTAATGCTGCTCAAAAGATGTATAATTTTTTTTCAAAAGTAAGTAATAGAAGATTTACAATTTGTAAAGACCTGTATTAGGGGGCAAACCTTTTATTTTTTGTAAAGCTTGTATCGGTTAGGGTATATAAAAAAAGTACAAGTTGTCTTTTTTCTTTGTCTGTAAAGTTTATCCTTTTTTTAAGTAATGGATCAAGGTTTATAAAATTTGTATCTAAACCTGTGTAATGATTTATTACATTTTCTAAACTGTTAATTTGCCCGTCATGCATATATGGTAGCGTTAAAGCAACGTTGCGAAGAGTGGGGACTTTAAATTTTAAAGAATCTTTTTTATCCTGGGTAATGGTTTGTCTGCCTACATCATTAAAACGGTTCAATGCAATGCCATTGTTTCTAAAACTGTTATCGGTAAACAAGGGTTCTCTGTGACAGCCGTTGCAGTTGGCTTTAAAAATTTCATATCCTTTTTGTTCAGGTAAAATAAAGGTGGCTTCTCCTCTTTTAACTTTATCATATTTACTGTCTGCACTTACAAGGCTGCCTGTAAACTGTGCAAAAGCTTTAAGCATTCGCTCTGTTGTAACCGTAGCATCTCCAAATGCAGCTTTGTACATTCTTACGTAAGCAGTATCAGCCTTTAATTTTAAAATAACGGTATCCAGTTTCTCACCCATTTCATTAGCAGCACTTAGCGGTGAAAGTGGCTGCATTTCTAAATGATTAATTCCTCCATCCCAATGCCACTCCTTCATCCAAGCAAGGTTTATAAGTGCAGGTGCATTCCTGTTGCTAAAACTGTTGTTTACGCCATGGCTTAAATCATGATCGTAAGTTGAAAATGAAGCAAACTGCTGGTGGCAACTGCCACAACTTATTTCACCGTCTTTACTTAGCCTTGCATCATAAAACATTTTTTTGCCTAATTCAAAACCTTCTTCTGTAAGTTTATTTTTTAAAAAAATATTTGTTGCCACAGATGGGAACCCTTTTGGAACAACAAATTTTATTGGCGTAGGAATAAAGTTTTTTTTGCCGGCGCTTATCAGCAAAAGTGCAGCCGTGATAAAAAATGAAAAATATATAATTATTTTAATTTTCAATCCTTATTTTTTTGTTGTTTTTAATTGAAAACATTCCTGTAAAATTATTTGCAGCATATTTTGCAGGTTTGCCAGGTGTTGCTATTACAGGCATTTCTGCTATTTTCAATTTATTTATTCCGTTCCAGTATTTATCAATATCAAGCTGTATAACCAACTTTTTTCTTTTTAATAAAACCTTACTGTTTATTGGTAAATAAATTTCTGTCATGGTTTTATTGTTTCCCTTAAACCCACCAATGTGATGTTCAATTCTATGCAGATCCGCCTTTGAATTTGCAGAATTTCCTTCGACCTTAAAAAATATATATCCGTTGTTCCATGTCCAGAACATATCGTTTAATGGATCTAAAGCACCGCTTTGAGCACCGCTGCAGTTCAAAATACTATCTACACCTAATAAAAAAGAAATACCGCTTACTTTTTCTGATGGAACCATTATTGAAATAATATTCTTTTTTGAAGCGTCAATTAAATAAACTCCAGCGGCATTTTTTATTTTTTTATCAGTTACAAACTTAATATTACTTACATAATATTTAAATTTTGTGATAGTATAATTTTCCTCAAAAGCGTTTACAAGATTTATATTTAAAATACTTTTTTCTCCTTTGCAGATGTTTTGAAAAACGACTGGCATGCTAAGCTGTTTTTTTTGTGCTACACAACAGCTTTGAGCAACCATACACAATAAAAGAAAAAACAATTTACTCATTACCGGTAAGTTTTTTTCTTCCCAGTTTTATTTCAGCATTTCTCTTTTTACTTTCCAGTCTTTTTCTAACAACAACCCTTGGTATTTTTGTTACCCTTCTAGGTTTTTGTACAAGCAACGATTTAGAAACAAAGTCAATCATTTTCTTTTGTACGTCAGCTTTATTTGCAAGCTGTGTTCTTGTCGCCTGGCTTTTCACAAGCAAAAAACCTTCACTGTTTATTTTATTTGAAAGTTTTTCCGTTATCAATATTTTTTCATCAGCCGTTACACTTGTTGAACTATCAATATGCCAATATCCTTCCACCATGGTTTCAACCTTATTTACATTTTGCCCGCCTTTACCTCCGCTTCGGGCTGTTTTGTATTTTATTTCGTAAATAATATCTGTTACCATGGCTTTCAAATTTACTTATAATTGATAATTAATTAAAAGGATGGAATTATTTATGTGGTTAATATTTCCATAATAAGAAAAAAACAAGCATTTTTGCACCAAACCTAAGCCGTTTTATGCTGAATAATATTTATCAGTCTCTTATAAATCGTAAAAGCCAAAGCAAAAAATCTTTTGCTGTACTAGTAGATCCTGATAAAGTAAATGATAATAGTGTAGAAGATTTGATTCAGCTATCGCTCGATGCTAAGGTTGATTATTTTTTAGTTGGCGGAAGTCTTGTTATTTCCAATTATTTAGATGAGTGTGTACAATTGATAAAAAGAAACTGTAACATCCCGGTAATACTTTTCCCCGGTAGCCCATCTCAGGTAAGCAAATATGCAGATGCATTATTGTACTTAAGTTTGATAAGCGGCCGAAATCCTGAATTGCTTATTGGCCAACATGTAGTATCTGCACCTTTCGTAAAAAAGAGTGGGCTGGAAATTATGTCAACAGGTTATATGGTAATTGATGGTGGTGCACCTACAACAGTTTCCTACATTAGTAATGCATCGCCTTTGCCGGCCGATAAAAATGAAATTGCGATGTGCACTGCTATGGCGGGAGAAATGCTGGGCATGAAACTGATTTATATGGATGCAGGCAGTGGCGCAAAAAATGCCATTTCAGAAACGATGATAGAAAAAGTTACCGCCTGCATTGAAGTTCCGCTTATTGTTGGTGGTGGAATTACAACCGCTGAAAAAGCTTATTTAAACTGCAAAGCCGGTGCAGATGTAATTGTTGTGGGTAATGCTATTGAAAAAGATGCAAGCCTTATAAAAGAAATCGCTTCTGCCATTCACAGTGTGGCTGTAAAAGTTTCTTAAAACAAATTTATTTTTTATCTACTCTGCTTGGCGTGTCTTTGCCGCTGATAATTGTTTTACTGCTAAGCGCAATTGCCTTTATTATCTCCGTCATATTATTTATATCTATCGACGTAATATCGTCTGACTGCTTGTGGTAAGTAGGCTCATTATCCATCTTTGAAGTAGATATGGTGTGCGCCGGAACACCAAGCGCAGCAAGGGTTGCATTATCGCTTCTGTAAAATAAATTTTCTTTGAGATATGGGTCCGGTTCAAAATGAAAAGCTGAACCTGATAAATTATTCTGTAAGATTTTGCCGAAGTCAGATTTTTCATAACCGGTAATGTAAGCACTGTTTTTGCCCCATCTACTTTCTGTGCCAATCATCTCTAAATTAAACATCGCAACAACTTTATCTGCATCAAGTTGTTTTGAAAAATATTGTGAACCATAGCCGCCTGTTTCTTCAGCAGTAAATGCAACAAACATAAGCGTACGTTCATTGTTTTTTAGTTTTGCAAAATAATCAGCAAGTATCATAACTGCCGTGGTTCCGGCTGCATCATCATTAGCGCCGTTGTAGATAGAATCTCCTGCTGCATTAGGTTTGCCAACTCCTAAATGATCGTAATGCCCTGAAAAAACCACTATTTCATTTTTTCTGCTTTTGCCTGGTAATACCGCCACCACATTACTGTAGTTAATGGCAGTAATTTTATTATTTATTTCAATGTTATATTTATCAGCGTTGTTGTTTGACAAGACAAATACAACAGAAAAATCAGTTTTTATACCATCTCTTTTATACCGCCTTAATTTTTTAAAATCATTTATAAAAAAAGGGTTTACCAAAACCAGCTGGTTGTTTTTTGCATTTATTATTTCTTCTGCACGTTGCAATAAATTATCGGTATTGCCAATTACAACCTTTTTATAACCCGAGGTTTCATTTATTTTTATGATAGAATCTGTTGTAATGCCAATGATGTTATTTTCATCTATTTTATCTGCATCAATAATTGCTGTTGCGTTCAAAAATTTACTGCGAATATTTGTAAAACTTTGTTTAAAATCTTTAAGCCCATCCAGGTTTTTTAAACCGGCTTTCTTAAATTCATTTGCAATAAAATCTGCGGCCTTATCAATTTCCGGTGTCCCCGGTTTTCTGCCTCTTAAATCATCGGCTGCAAGAAAAGTTTCTACCCGCAACACTTCTTTTGTTGTTATTAATTTATTTTCATCCTGCGCTAAAGAAAGTATAGAAATTAAAATAAGGGAAATGGATATTATCGTTTTTTTCATAAAAAATTATATTGTAAAATATAAATTTGTTTCCTTTTAAAAATTCTTGAAACCTGTATTTGAGTATTGAATATTGTGCGTTGAATATTTATTTTTTTTAAAATCTTTCAATATTAAATTTTAAACAATTAATGTTTAAATAAAGTAATAAGGAGGCCGGTTCTACAAACTCATCATCTCTTTAAACCTTACCGCCTGTCTTCTGCTCACTTCAATTTTTTCTCCACCTTTTAAGTCAATAAGCAACCCACCATTAAAAAAAGTTTCCACTTTTTCTATCATCCGTAAATTAATGATATGCTTTCTGTTTGCTCTAAAAAACACTTTCTCATCCAGCCTTTCCTCAAGGGCATTCAGCGATTTTAAAATAAGGGGTTTGTTTGTACCGAAAAACACTTTTGCATAATTTCCCACACTTTCAAAAAGTCTTACTTCAGATAGTTTTACAAACCAGCATCGTTCACCATCTTTTACGAATACCTGATCATGCTCTCTTAAAATACCCCTGTTTGAACCAATAAGCGAAGTGGAAATTTCCTTTTCTTCTGCCAGTTGTAATTTATGCAATGCATCTGCAAGTCTCTTAGGTTCCACGGGCTTCATTAAATAATCAAGAGCATTTACTTCAAATGCTTTGAGGGCAAATTCATCGTATGCAGTAGTAAATATTACATGCGGAGCCCTGTCAAGTTCCTGCAGCATATCAAAGCCTGTTTCCCCCGGCATTTGTATATCAAGAAAAATTAAATCGGGCATTAAACTTTCTATTTTTTCTATCCCTTCTTTAGCATTTGCAGCTTCGCCAATAATTTCAATTTCAGCAAAATCAGCCAACAGCTTTTTTAATTCATTTCTTGCAAGTCTTTCATCATCTATTATAATTGCTTTGTACATAATCAGATCGTTTTTAATGTTATAAAATTTCTGCAACAGGCATTATTATTTTTGATTCTACCATGTTGTTTTCTATATTTTTTATTTCGAAATGAGCTTTTTTATTGTACAGTAAATTCAATCTCTCTTGTGTACTTTTTATACCAAACCCTTCAGCACTCATAATTTCAGTCGTTTTTAATTTACCGGTATTTTTTACGGTTAGTTCATGGTGGTTGTCCACAAAGTGAGAACATATTTGTATAACACCGCCATTGATATCTTTGCTTATACCGTGTTTAATCGCATTTTCAACAAGCGTCTGTAACATCATTGGTGGTATTGGCTGTGTGAGCGTATCTTCATCTATATAAAGTTTTACCCTCAACCTTTCTTCAAAACGCATTTGTTCGAGTGCCAGGTAATCATTTACTATATCAAGTTCCTGTTTCAACGTGACGGTCTCTTGTTTTTCTACCTGCAGGCTGCTGCGCAAAATATTGCTCAGTTCTGTAATGGCAGATCTTGCCCTTCTTGGGTTTTCATCAACCAATGCACGGATACTGTTTAAAGCATTAAAAATAAAATGAGGATTTATATGAGATTTAATGGTCTTTAATTCAAGGGATTTTACCATTCCTTCAAGGCGTAATTTATCCAACTGGTCTTTTCTGTTTTTATCTACATAATGCCACACTACATAAATGAGCAACCATATTGATAAAAGAATAATATTAAAAACCATTCCCCCAAAGTTTCTTCCTTTACGCTGCTCTTCAAATTTCCAGTTATTATTTTTATCTCTGTACCAGCCCGTAGCTTTTTTTATTTTTAAAACAGAAACATATTTTGTTGAATCCAGCACCCCATTTTTTTCATATAAATAATAATTGGTGCCTGCCACATTCATTTCTTTTTCCAATAATGCGGCTTTATTTTTCCGCTCATTAATTTCATATTTTTCAAAAGTATTGCCGGGTAATTCCAATAAAAGCTGTGAGCCATAAAAAGATAGTATAGCAGTAATAAGTATCCCTGCTATAAATGTGATAAATGTTTTTTCTGGGGAAAAACTTAGCCACTTCAATTTTTTTAAAATAAATCTTAATCCATGGGTAACTACAATAAAACAGACAAAATCTACAAATAGAGAAAAGAAAAAAAGGTTTCTTTTTATTTCGGGTGTAAGAATTGATTCCGGTGCAAATTGGTAAGCAACAAAAACCTGCAGCAGCAGCCAACCACCCCAGCCGCCTATCTGGCAAATCCAATATCGGGTAGTTCTTTTCATGATTTACAAATTTATCATCTCAATCCTACAAAGCAGTTTCTTACTTTTATTACTGGCAATATATAGGTTTAAAAGGTTTGAGAAAATAAATTTCAGCGTTGCATTTTTTAATAAAGCATCATATCGGCCTTTTAAATGCGTATCATTTTTTAAGAAGATTTTTATATTTCGCTATTTTTACAATATGGCTAATCCCAATTTAAACAGCGATGCTAACAAGCAGACTCCTGCAGAAAAAGAGTTTGAAAATAATATCAGGCCAAGTGAAATTGCAGATTTTGCGGGGCAGCCGCAAACCATAGAAAACCTGCGCATTTTTATTAAAGCCGCTAAACTTCGTGGCGAAGCACTGGATCATATTTTATTTCACGGCCCGCCGGGTTTGGGTAAAACAACCCTTAGCAGAATTGTAGCAAATGAATTAAACGTAAGCATAAAAGAAACCAGCGGTCCCGTTATAGAAAAGCCCGGCGACCTTGCAGGCTTACTCACAAATCTCGAAACAAACGATGTACTTTTTATAGATGAAATTCATCGCCTCAGCAATGTGGTGGAAGAGTATTTGTATGCCGCCATGGAAGATTACCGGATTGATATTATGATTGACAGCGGACCGGCGGCACGAAGCATACAGATCGATATAAACCCATTTACGCTTATCGGAGCCACCACAAGAAGTGGTTTGCTAACAGCGCCTTTGCTTTCCCGTTTTGGTATAAAAAGCAGGCTTGAATATTATGATGCCGCTACATTAAAAAATATTTTATTGCGCAGCTCAGGTATTTTGCAAACAAAAATTACTAGTGATGCTGCTGCAGAAATTGCGGGCAGAAGCCGGGGCACACCACGTATTGCAAATGGGCTTTTGCGCCGTGTGCGTGACTTTGCACAGGTACTTGGCAATGGTGAAATAGAAATGAACATTACCGAGCATGCACTCAATGCACTTAATGTAGATGCGTATGGTTTAGATGAAATGGACAACCGAATTCTCAGCACCATCATAGATAAATTTAAAGGTGGTCCCGTGGGCATCACCACCATTGCAACCGCAGTAGGCGAGGAGCCCGGCACGCTCGAAGAAGTGTACGAACCCTTCCTCATAAAAGAAGGTTTCATTATGCGCACCGCCCGTGGCAGAGAAGCCACAGAAAAAGCTTACCGCCATTTAAAAAGAACGCCCCGCACAAATATGGGCGATGGAATGTTGTTTGTGTAACATCTTTTGGGGCTGTGACTAGATGTAACATTTTTCGGCATTTCTTCCGGCTATACGTTACAATCTTTTTTTGTTTTGTCATCCAGAGCTTCTCAAAGGACAGACAGAAACAAAAAAAGTATTTCCACTTCTATCCGGCAGCCCTTCAGCAGTAAATCTTTTTTCAGCTTTTATCGCAGCGATGACCTAAGCAACACATCGATGATAAACGCTTCTATTGATTTATCCCATTAAGAAAGTGATGTCCCAATTCCCCCTTACTCGGAAGGGTGGCTCATCCGGCCGTAGTGGTTCTCAGTAGCTGTGGTATTAAAAAAGCCCAAAACTTTCAATTACATTCGATTCTTTAAAGTTCAGTATCTCAGCACTCGTGGTTACTTGGGAAGTTAAAAAACTCAAATGTTTAATTAAAATATGCAGAAGCAAGACCCTATAATTGAAGAAATACTTTTTGAATTATCAAAAGAAATTTTGTGTACTGACATTATAGTCAATCTATTTAAAAATTCACAGGACCACGGAACACAACTAATTGAAAAGTTGTCACTTGAACTTGCACTGCAATTTTGGAATGGGCAAATATCTTATGAAGAAGGAGATTTAATTATAAATATTCTTCTAAGTATTTCCGAGAAATTTAACCAAGCGCATTTTCAGGAGTATGAGTTTTCTACTATTGCATGGGATTGTTATCTTGCATTTGATGCTGCATTTTATCATAAGGATGATGACCAAACAGTAGATCCATCAGAAAAATATACAAAACCTCAAATTGAAATAATATTAAAGAAAAAAAAGCTAATCATTTAGAATATCAACCCAAATCTATCCCTATAGTTAAGCGAGGATTTTTTTATAAATGTGAAACTTTGTCTTAAACATATCAGATCAAAACGTACTGATCTAGTTTTGCCCTTGTTGGCATTTCCTTTACCCACTCCCATTCATTGCCATATCATATTGACCGCTGTTGTTGGTTTGCAGCAGAGGAAGTAGCCAAGCTTACAAACAACATTAAACGCATGTCTGCTTATAAAAGATTTTTAGTATTTTGATTCAATGGAAATGATGTTTTCTACTGAGAGGCCACAATTTTATACCGCAACCATACTAAACTGGCAACCACTTTTAAGCAACAATAAATACAAGGATATTATAATAAAAAGTCTGCAATTTTGTGTAAAGGAAAACAAGGTAAAAGTTTGTGCATTCGTTATTATGAGTAACCACATGCACCTTGTGTGGCAGCCACTTCATCCTGTTACTAAAGCAAAGCTTCAACATCATTTTATGACATTTACCGCTCAAAAGATAAAAGAAGACTTAAAGCTTAACAACCCTTTGTTATTGGAAACTTTTAAAGTAGATGCAAAAGACAGAACAAATAAACTATGGAAAAGAAATGCACTATCTGTTGATTTGTTTGTACCGCAAGTTTTAAAGCAAAAGATTGATTACATCCACGCCAATTCCGTTAAGGCAGGTCTATGCGTACACCCCGAAGATTACTATTATTCTTCTGCTCGATTTTACAATACAGGAGTAGACGATTTTAAAATGCTTACCAATTATTTGGAAGAGTAGAAGAATAATATCTAAGCCTCACCTTGTGTTGTTGGTGCGCTTTGCTTCATCCTCTGCCGCACACCAACAACGGCAGCGGCTAAATTAAGTAGGGGATTCTCCAAAGATTGTTATTAAATTTAATGCGGCATCAGGGGCAAAAGAAAAAAGCTAATACAATAGAATATCATATCGAATATACCTTAGATAGCGAGCTAACAAAAAGAACTACCTAAATCTCACTTTGGCTCTTAGTTTCGGGCTTTTACAAATACATTATGTCCGAAATGGGTGCATTCTTTATCTCAGGCTTTTCTTTTAGTATTGTATAAATAAATTGAAGAAACATTTTTATTTTTTGGGCATTATTTTTTAAAGCAAACTTATAATCTGTGCAGTCATCATCTATCAGGATCGAATACGAATGATTCTTCAAATTTATCTGTAAAGTTGTGTAAAGCTTGGGCATATTATTGCAATTATCTTCAATTGTAATATCTTGATCTATATTTTTTAAACCAAATATATAATACTCATTTACGATCTGCTCTTTTTCATTTTTGCTTAGATTAAAATGAATAGTAGTATCGCCCCGCATTTTTAAAACTGTGTAGGTTTGTTGTTGTAGATCATACTTATAAGATTGTGACTCTTGAATGATGAATTCAATATCGTTGTCTTTAATTTTATTTGATGAACATGAAGTCAACCAAAACAAAGGGATGCAAAAAAATAATCTTATCATTTAGTTTTTTTAAGATAGATGCATACAACAATAAATTTCATAATTCTGCATAATCTTATTCGCTTGAAAAATCTTTTAAATTATATAATTCATTTGCAATTAATATTTCCCATTCTTTTTGTTTGTAAGCAATATTTCCAAAGTTTGTATCAAAATCATACTTTACTCGCCTGTTAGAAAAATCTGTCATTGCATTTGCATTTAAGTCATCAATTTTAAGTTTGCCCCAGGTTATTTTTTTGCGATTGGTATAAACTAATTTACGAAACTCTCTAATATAAATTTCTGCAAGGTCAAATAAAGTTTGTTGATATTTAATAGAGGTAGTTACATTATAAGATGTATCTATCCATGACGCACTCTTGATGAAATAATTTCTAATCTTCTTTTTATAATCTTTAGGCAAACCAAATAATGCACTGTTTATTTTATAGTCAAAACTATACTGCGCATAAGAATAAGTACTTGCGATATGCGCCACGTTTATTTTAAAGTCATTTGTATTTAATCTTCTGTCCTTGCTCCAAAATATATAATTACTGTCTGTACTCGTATTTTGGCTGAATGCTTGACAGGTAATAAGAAGTGTGATAATTGTCAGGAGAGGTTTCATGGGTATTACTTTGTCTGTTAAAAATAATTCTTTGGTTGTAATAATTTAGAAGTCAATTCATTTAGTCTGGGTATTTAATTTATGGTAATATTCAATTTCTAAATCCCAATCTTTGCTCGCTCTATAGTTTTCAAAAGAAATATCTTTATAAACATTTAAAAAGTTTTCTAAGTCATTTTTAAGTACCTCCAGTTTACAATAAACATTATATCCAATAGCATCATAATAGTTATCAAGCCTATAAATATTTTCAATCTCATTAGGTGTGCACAGACTTTCATTTGTTAAATGACATAATTTGGTTATTGTACCTTCTATGTTCCAGTTTCCGCTGCTATACTCTTTATAAATAAGCCCCAATCGAAGTTTGCTTTCATAAGTTGGTACTTCAGAGTGTAAGTATTCATTAAAATATCGACTAAAATCGCCCAAATTTTTTGACGCCAACAAACTGAGTTCGATAAAAAATATATCGGGTTGTTCATCTTTGATAATGATAACATCAGCCCAATCTATTACTTCAGATTCGGTAAGAAATCCATTTTCAAGACCCAATCTGATCAAATGTAGTGCAGGAATAATATTTTGAGGGTTAATCATTTTTTACCAATTGCATTAATGTCTATTAATTTTTCTATGGTTCAATAAAATTAGCGGGTAAATCCTCACCTTGGTTCATGTCACCCCCACTATTGTTAGAATTAAGCGCAGGGCTCTAAGGATTTTTTAATAAATGTGAGACTTTGTCTTAAACACATCAGATCAAAATGTACTGATCTATTGTTATTTATAACAATATTTATTAAATCGCTATATCATTAACTAAAACTAACATTTATGGCAACTTCCGAATTGGGATTGGAAGACTTCATCCTCTTCAATGGGTTTTCAGAAGTTATCAACCGACACAAACAAGATTTTTTCAATTCAATTTAAGGAAGATTATAAGCTCGTTAATCAAGCCAGTTGTATTATTGGAGGACCTATAGAAGGAAACTATCAATTTCGAACTTTAGGCAATGAAAAAATTGTAATCTTAAAAACAGAAAATACAAGACCAGACACTTTAAAATTGTCGTTTGAACTAAGTCAATTAATATTTACAGAGACAAATAATAGATATTCTTGGCATCATTATTTTAATAAGGAGTAACAATTATAATTTTATTAATCCCTGGTAGGGCTTGTTTCTTACTAAAATCTTACCCTGTGTATATTACATAACTATGGTCTTCAACAATCTACTTAATAAAAGTCGAACCAATTTTTCCCTGCTCCCAACAGCCCAGATAGCAACAAATGCCGCTGCATTTGAGCGGTAGCAGTGCATAGCGAGATAAAAATGCTGATGGAAATTCAAACGTCCATGCTCCCCAAAATTATAAAAAAAGGGCTCCGAAATAATCGAAGCCCTTTTTATTTTTTGTCTTACATCTATCTTTCTACTCTGTTTCAACTAATCTAAAACCATTGCCATGTATGTTTACAATTTCAAGCTTGGGATCTTCTTTTAAATATTTGCGCAGTTTTGCAATGTATACATCCATACTTCTGCCGTTAAAATAAGTATCACTTCCCCATATTTTTTTGAGTGCTGCTTCTCTTGGTAAAAGGTCATTTTTATATTCGCTCAACATTTTAAGCAACTCATTTTCTTTTGGAGAAAGTGTTTGGGTTTTACCGTTTACGATCAACTCTCTAAGCCTCGGATTAAAATGATATTTGCCCAAATCAAACTCGGCATTAGCTTCTTCTTTGTGCAACTCTTCGTTGCGCTTAAGAATTGCTTTAATTTTTAAAAGAAGCACATCACTGTCAAACGGTTTTGTTATATAATCATCTGCACCAAGTTTGTAACCTTGTATAATATCTTCTTTCATGGTTTTAGCACTTAAGAAAAACAATGGAACATCGGGATTAATATCTCTTATTTCCTCTGCAACTGTAAACCCATCCATATTTGGCATCATTACATCAAGCAGACATATATCAAATTTTTCTCGTTGAAATGCAGCAAGACCAAGCCTCCCGTCTCTTTCAAGAATAACTTCGTAATCGTTTAATTCTAAATAATTTTTAAGAACCATACCAAGGTTGGTATCATCTTCACATAATAAAATTTTAGGTTTAACTGCTTCCATAACGTTGTAATTTATTTACAAATAAAATTAATTAATATTCAATACTGCTAATATAATGCCTAATTTTTTGTTAACCAATTCGGGTTTATTAAACCTGATATTTGAATGTTTTGATATTTTGTATTTATTTAAAATGCACTGTAAATGTTTAGTTTATAAAAATAATATCCTGATATAATTATATTTCTTAAATAGAAATATGCTGGCTTAAATACCTAAATAAAACTAGTTACCAACCCAAAATATTTTAATGTTTCATAGTAACTTTAAAAAAACTACTTATGTCAACCAAAGAAGAATTTATACAGTCTATAAACGCAGGTTACACATTTAAAGAAGAAGCTGTGCAGATTGGTGCAGCCGTATTTAATGGTGAAGTTGTGCCCGAAGCAAAAATATTGTTGCCGCTAAAGACCATGAACCGTCACGGGTTAATTGCAGGTGCTACCGGTACGGGCAAAACCAAAACGCTGCAAATGATTAGCGAATATTTAAGCGATGCAAGCGTGCCGGTTTTGCTGATGGATATCAAGGGAGATTTGAGTGGTATTGCCGCAATGGGTGCCTCAAACGATAAAGTAGTAGATCGTTATCAAAAATTAAACTTAACCTATTCTCCGGGGGAATTTCCTTCTGAACTGCTTTCCCTTACAGGAAAAAATGGTGTAAAATTAAGGGCAACGGTCAGTGAGTTTGGACCGGTATTGCTTACGAAAATTCTTGACCTGAATGATACCCAAGGTGGAGTAATAGCGCTCATATTTAAATATTGCGATGACAATAAATTGCCGCTGTTGGATTTAAAGGATTTTATAAAACTCCTGCAGTTTATTGGCAATGAAGGCAAGGCAGAAGTCGAAAAATTATATGGTAAAATATCTACCACTACAACCGGTACCATTCTTAGAAAAGTAATAGAGTTGCAACAACAGGGCGCCGATATTTTTTTCGGTGAGAAAAGTTTTGAAGTTGATGACCTAATGCGCATCAGCGATAAGGGCCAGGGGATGATCAGTATTTTGCGGGTGATGGATATTCAGGACAGACCAAAATTATTTTCAACATTTATGTTACAAATGCTGTCAGAATTGTATGCTTCATCGCCAGAGGAAGGAGATTTGGATAAGCCTAAACTAGTGATGTTTATTGATGAAGCTCATCTTATTTTTCAGGAAGCCAGCAATGAACTCGTAAACCAAATAGAAACCATTATCAAACTAATTCGATCAAAAGGGATCGGTATTTTTTTCTGCACGCAAAATCCTATGGATATCCCTGCAGCTGTGCTAGGACAATTGGGAATGAAAATACAGCATGCGTTAAGAGCATTTACTGCGGGTGACAGAAAAACAATTAAGCAAACTGCAGATAATTATCCCGAATCTGATTATTACAAAACAGAAGATTTAATTACACAGCTAGGCATTGGGGAAGCGCTTGTCACTTTACTAAATGAGAAAGGTGTACCAACACCTCTTGCACATACTATGTTGTGTAGCCCCCGCAGCAGAATGGATGTACTTACACAGCAGGAAATAGATGTAATAAATGCTAAAAGTAAACTTGTAGCTAAATATAATGTTGATGTTGACAACGAAAGCGCTTACGAATTATTAAATGCAAAAATTCAGGAAGCTGCAGAAAATGTTTCAGCATCAAATACTGCGTCTGCTAAAAAGGTACAAGAAGAACCAAATACTTTTGAAAAAATTGCAAATAATTCAGTTGTAAAAAGTATGTTACGGACTGCAGGTAATGGAATTGTACGTACGCTTTT
>JANXTG010000118.1 GCA_025352525.1 Ferruginibacter sp. | reverse complement strand
TGCAGAAAATGTTTCAGCATCAAATACTGCGTCTGCTAAAAAGGTACAAGAAGAACCAAATACTTTTGAAAAAATTGCAAATAATTCAGTTGTAAAAAGTATGTTACGGACTGCAGGTAATGGAATTGTACGTACGCTTTTAGGTTCATTAGGTTTGGGTGGAAGAAGCAAAACGACAAAAAGTTGGTTTTAATTAGCTTTTAAAATATAATTAGCCTTATAAAATATCTTTTAAAATAGGTTAAATCACACTCAAAAATGATTTGTAGTATAATTTCTACAAAATAAATGTAAAAAAGTTTGTCTATATGCAGAAATCATGTATCTTCACTTCGGTTTTTCATAGGATATTGGATTTTAAAGCGGGACTAGATTTCTATCTTGGTCCCTTTTTTTATGTTCTTTACATAATTTATAGCATATAATTGCGGTCTTTTACTTTAATGAAAGCAACTCTTTTTCTTCATTTACTATTATTTCTTCGGCAATCAAAAAGGTTATTACCTGCCACAATGATCTTTGCCTCAGGGGTTTTAACTTTAAAATAAGCTGTTTGTAGGTTAGCTTTTCTATTTTAAGCAATTCAATAATTTTATCAGAAACAATTTTGAACTCTTCAGTACTCAGTTTTGCTTCTGTGTTATTTATACAGTTATCACAAATGCCACAGTCTGTAGCACTTCTTTCGCCAAAATAATTTCCTATGATTTTACTCCTACAAAAAGCAGCATTGGTTACATAATTATTTATGGCTTTTGTTCTTTTGGTAGCTTCTGCTTTTCTTAAAGTCATAGCTGCTATATCTATAAAAAAATCATCATTGTACATCCTGTTTTTTAATAGAAATATCTGTGGTTTTTCACTTGCAGGTTTATAATCTATTATGCCTTTTTGGTGTAACTCAACAAGGCCTTTTACAATATCTCCATGTGGTATTTTAATAAATCCTGCAAGCAGTTTTTCGTAGATAATACAGGGGTAATCAAAAATACCTTCGTACGATCTCAGTAGTCCTTTAATAATCTGCTCAAGTTTAGGATGCAGTTTTTCAAATTCTTCCAGATCCGTTTTTGATGATTTAAATTCAACTGTACTTTGCTTAAACATCATTTCACTAAAGCTTATTAGTCCTTCCTGGCTTAGTGCCTGAATGCCGTAAGTAGCTTCTAAAATGTTCAATTTAAAATGCTGCGCAAAATTTGCGAGGTCCATATCAAAACTTAATCCTTCACCCGTTCCTGCGGCCACCTGCAGGTAATTCATCAATGCCAGGTAAATCATTTTTAATTTTACGAGCGATGGATACCTGGTTTCAATTTTATAAATAAGATCATCTGTTTCTTTGCTGCTGTGCAACAAAACTGCATAAGCTCTTTTTCCATCTCTTCCGGCACGCCCGGCTTCCTGGTAATAATTTTCCAGGCAATCAGGCACATCATAATGAACTACCACTCTTACATCAGGCTTATCAATGCCCATTCCAAAAGCATTCGTAGATACGATTGTTCTTGTTTTATTATTGATCCATGCATCTTGTTTTGCTGTACGCTTTTCGCCTGGTAAACCTGCATGGTAAAAATCCGCTTCTACATTATTCATGCGCAACAGTTCCGCTACAACAGTTGTTTGTTTTCTGCTTTTGCAGTATACAATAGCAGCACCTTTTACATTCTGTAAAATTTCCAGCAACTTTTTTTCTTTAGATGCCGGTTTAAAAACACTGTACGATAAATTAGGTCTTGCAAAAGATTGTTGAAACCTGCTGTGTTCTTTATGAAAAAGTAGGTTGCTGCAAATATCATCTTGTACGCTGCTAGTTGCCGATGCGGTTAATGCAATAATTGGTACGTCCGGCAGCTCTTCTCTAAGGTTTGCTATGCGCATGTAGGATGGTCTAAAGTCGTATCCCCATTGGGATATACAATGCGCTTCGTCTACAGCTATTAGTGAGGGTTTTAATGCAGGTAAATATTCTAAAAACAATTTTGTTTCTAACCGCTCAGGAGAAACGTATAAAAATTTATAATTGCCAAATGCTGCATTCTGTAAGGTTTGCTTTACCTCCACAAATGACATTCCTGAGTATATGGAAAGTACACCGATCCCTTTCTTTTTTAAATTCTCTAC
>JANXTG010000171.1 GCA_025352525.1 Ferruginibacter sp. | reverse complement strand
TCCATAAATCTGCAATCATTGCATCTTCTGCATGCGCACTTTTTAAATATTGGTCATACTCTCCTGAATGTGCAAAATCATCTGTTTCATCAAAAGCTATGTACAACACTTTTGGCTTGTACGCTTTCATATATTCTCTTGCAGCAAAATAGGTGAATACATCCGGTCGTACGTCAATGGGCTTTGTAGTTAAAAATTGCATGTCGTTTATAAGTTGCAAATTCGGATTTTTAAATTTTAAGGTATCCACATCTGCATTTACATAAAGCCCATTTCTTTTGCTGTTAAATATATACGGAAACACATCCCATGTTGCAAATACAGCAACTTTATTTTTGTAATTATTTTGTTCATTAATAAACTCCAGTACATTGGTATTTTTGTTCCATATTTTATCGTTGCTGTTTACCAGTGTATCTGCATAACCTGTAAATATTTCATTATACCCTGGGTAAGAAAATTTATATTTATTGGTATTATCTACTTTATTATTTATCCATCTGTTACCATACAACTGACCCTGTTTTGCAACAGTATTCCATAAAAACGGAAACAATTTTTGCCTTCTTAATTCCGCACCATTTGCAGCAAAGCTGTTGCTCGTTCCTAAACTGTCTTTTGTAAATTTTTTAATTTTTAATATCGTTGTATCAGCACCCGAAAAAACTTCCTGCCACCGCATGCCATCAAGCGTTACTATTACTAAATTTTCAGTTTTATGCTGTGCAATAATATTTATTGTAATGAATAAACCCAGTGCTGTTATTAAAAGTTTTCTGTACATCTTTATATTTTATTTAAAAAGGTAAATGGTTTTTTTAAAAACTTCATTTACCTAAAATTTACATTAAATAAATTGCGTTATTGTATTACCCACATTTTAGAATTTATGTTATCATTGCCGCCGTATTGGCTTTGCAACGCACTGGTAAGATTTACAGCATTCGTCTGCCTTTCATTTGCCGGATATAAATACCTTAATGGAATAACACCACTATTACCGGTTCCTGCACCTGTTAAGAAAACCGGTACGCCTGTTCTCCTCCATTGGTTATAGGGTTCCATGCCCGAATTGCGGGCCATGCTTAAATATTTTTGCGTAAGTATTTGGTTTAGCCCTGTTGCATTATCACCGGCATAAGCTACAGTTGTTTGCCCAAAATAGGTTGCGTAAGTAAAGTTTACGGTATAATTGGTATACGCTCCCGGAGCAGATGTTGTAAGAAAATTTACTGTGTTGTTACCATCAACAATTCCATAAAAAGTAAACATTGCCTTTATACCTTTTTGGTACCAGTCATTTGCGTTACCTGTAGCCCAACCTCTGTTTATTGCTTCAGCAATATTTAAACACATTTCAGGGTAGCCAATGATAAATGTATTTTCTGCAGTGTAACCTTCATAATATCTTTTACGCCCAATAGTTGAATATTTTCCGGCAATTACTTTCCCACCCATTGCACCTACATCTTCCCCATTACTGGCACCCACAAAACTTTTAAAACAAGTATCAGAAAAACCTAAGCCACGGGCTGGTTCTGCAACCTTCATTGCCCTTAAATCATTTAAACCCGCCAAAGTATTTAACCAGGTAGCAGCAACACACAAACGCAAAGCATCATTACCATAATTATCTTTATTGTTTGGATATTTATTGTAGGTGTTGTTGTAAACGAATTCCAAATTATCTGACAGATCATTCATTATTGGATACTGCGCCGGATTTGAAAGCGTGGCTGAAAATTTCTGTTTAATGTTTAAATCAGTATCGTTTTCTTTTTTACTCAAATTAATTAAGAGTCTTAGTTTAAAAGTATTTACTACTTTTTGCCATTGCCTCAATGTCTCAATAGAACTTTTACCATTATTTGCTCTTTCAAGAAAATATATATCACCCAACAAAGAGGTGTTAGCGGAATTAATTAAGGTTGCCAATTGCGCATTTGATTCATCTAACCATTGTAATGATTGCTTAAATATTTCTTTCTGAGAATCATATTTTGGCGTAGTATTATCCAATCCTTTCAATGCGGCAGTCATAGGTAAATCACCCACTTTCATTGTCATTTTTACAAAGAAATATGCTCTAAAAAATTTACCCAATGCACTGTATGGATTGTTATCAGAACCGGATGCTTTTTTAGCTTCATTTTCCATGGCAATTACATTGCGCAAGGTTCCATAATTTAAATCTGCTTCACCCGTCCAATATTCATTGTTACCATAATAGGTGTAAGAGGAAAGCGTATATTGGCAATATTTATCTTCATCACCACCCGGCTGCACCGCCAAATCATTCTCTACCTGGCGCAATAATAAGTAGGCCGGTACTGATGTTGGTTGATTTGTGTTGGCATTGTATTCTGCAAATTGTTTCTTACAACCAGAAGCTACTATTAAAATAGTTGTTAACAACAAAAGATAATTTTTAATACTTTTCATTTTATTTATTTTATTTCGTAATTAATATTTTTTTAAAAAACCACGTTGATATTTACACCATAACTTCGGGTAGTAGGAGTTTGTAAATTCGGTTCACGGCTATTACCATTATAGATATCTCTGCCTGAATATTGATCTACATCTATATCATGAAATTTTGATGGAAAAAAGTACAGAAGATTTCTACCAACCAATGAAACATCAATTTTATTTATAACTGTTTTCTTTCCTAAAAATTTGGTAGGAAGAGAATAAGTCAAAACCACTTCTCTCAATTTTGCATATGTTTTGGCAACCGAGGTATTTTCAAAATTGTTGAAAAAACTCTGTACATAATCCTGAATGTATTTTGCTTTGGAATTGTTTGGAGCAAACTGCAAATCCTTCATATTTGTAATTACACCAGTTACAGGATCGTATTGAATGGTAGCACCATTACTAATTTGCACACCTGTACCAATATAGGAACCCGCAAAACCTGCATCGTTGTAATGACGGAATTCATATTCTCTGGCTACAGCAATTGCTCCTTGGTTGGTCAATATATTACTGCCTGACTCCATTGATTTTCGCAATACCCTGTCCTGCACAATGCCACCAACTTTTCCATCAAATTGAAATGAAAGACTGAATGTTTTATAACTGATTTTATTATTAATTGCCCAGCTCCATTTCACATCGCCATTACCTACGTACTGATTTTTTGGAAGATAAACCGGATATCCTGCACTGTTGTTTATAACCTGTCCATCAGCTGTTTTTGCTGTTACTCTTGCAAATAATTTATCTACTCTATCGCCCTGTTTAAATTGATAGTTTTCAAAAGATGTAGGCAATTCTTTGTAAACTTCTTTGTATGTTGACCAGTTTACCAACACATCCCAACGCAATCCATTATTTTTTTGAACAGGTGTACCACTTAACGATAATTCAACACCACTTAATTTTGTTTTTACAGCATTAGAACTAAAAGCTGTTAGCCCTGAAGTTTGTGAAAGTGGAATATTTCTTATTTGTGGCCCAAGTATATTTGAATAATAGGTAGCGCTAAATGCAAGCCTATTCTTTAATAAGCGCATATCAACACCATATTCGTTGCTGGTTGTTGTTGATGATTTGGCTTGAGGATCTACTTTGTTACCGGGCGCATAAGCACCGGTTTGGTTGTTATAAACATACCCTATTGAATATGCAGGATCGTTGAAAAAATAATTAGGTCCACCATAAGTTGTAGTGTATGGCGTACCATAACCAACTGGGTAAGAAGCAGGCCCAAGGTAAGGAGATGTAGCAGGCGCTTTAGCAGCAGCATAGCTGGCACGTACTTTTAAAAAACTTATTGCTCTTGGTAAACTTACATAATCTGAAACTGCAGAGGCCAGAGAAACTGAAGGATAAAAATAACTGTTATTGGAAAGTCTGAGTGCTGAACTTTTATCTATTCTACCCGTAGTACTTAAGGTCAGGTAATTTTTAAAATCAACATCTGCTGAATAATAACCACTCATAACAATCATCTTCGCAATATAACTTGCACCAAGTACAGGATTTAATGAATTTGAAAAAGTATATAAACCTGGTACATTTAAATAATCAGTAGATGTGTAACTGGAATTGTAAGAAAAATTACGAATATTTACTCCCGCTATTGCACTCACAGAAAACGCACTCGATATTTTCCCTTTGTACTTTACAAGTCCTTCCACATTGTTATCAACCAAAGAACGTCTGTCTTCTCTGTAATCTCCCCTATTTCCCTCACGCCCATAAGGGTGTGCAGAATAAGGCATTTTTTCTGTGCGTAAAATATCATTGGTACTTACATTAGCTCTTAATACAGCATCTATATTTGCACTTGCTTTGTATGTTAATGAAAAGTTGCCTGTAATATCTGTTTTATAATGCCCACGTAACCACTCATAGCTCATAAAATATGGGTTGTGGTATCTTTGGTATTCAGCAAAATTAGATTGTATACCTTCTTTACCCGGCTGCCAGTAATTAATAATGTTGGGGTCTTTTACACTCCAGTCAGCTCCAGTCCAAAGGGTTAAATTATAAATGATACTGTTAGGACCATAAACTACATCCGGTATATTGGGTGTTGCCTGTCTGTTATAATTTAAACCACCTTTTACTTTAAGCCTGCTACTTAAATCGTAAGATGCATTTACGTTGAAATTGTAAATATTTAATTTGGTGTTTGGTAACAAGCCACGCTGGTAAGTATTGCTTAATGACATTCTAATATTAGACTTATCTCCTGCAGCAGCAAAACTTAAACTGTTTGTATTTAGCAACCCTGCCTGAATAAAGTTTTTTAAATTATCTACACCACGGGCTATGTATGGAGTCGGTATTCTTTTGCCTGTTACAGGGTCAATAGGACTATCGTATTGTGCAATTAACTGTCCTTCAAATTTTGGTCCCCACACATCATAATCACCATCATTTAAGCCACCTCCTTTTCCATCTACAAATGAATATTGAGAATTATCGCCGCCGCCATACTGACTCTGTGTTTTCGGCATTGCAATAAATCCTTTATCAACCTGAAAACTCGAATTATAATCTATTGTATAACCTTTTACATTCTTTTTTGCTCTTTTGGTGGTAATTAAAATAGCACCATTTTGTGCACGGCTGCCATACAATGCTGTAGCTGCAAGTCCTTTTAATACTGTGTAAGATTCAACATCATCAGGACTAATATTCCATGTATCGGTTGAAATAGGCATACCATCCACTACATATAAAGATATATTTCCACCACGTAAAGAGACTGCTGGGGCAGCCAGCATTTCTTTGTTTATGGCAACATCCAACCCTGCAATTTTACCTACTAACCCATTTATAGGATTAGGCTCACGGGCCTTTACCAATTCTGCACCTTTTATTTCCTGAACTGAATAACCAAGACGTTTAAGTTCTTTTTTTACACCCAATGCTGTTACTACAACTTCATCCAATTGCTTAACTGTTTGCACAAGTTTTATACTTATAAAAGCTCCAGAAACTTTTACAGATTGCTCTTCATATCCGGTAAAACTAAAATACAGTTTATCAGCTTTGGTGACAGTAATTTTAAAAATACCCAGGTCATCTGTAGTTGTTCCTGATTTTTTTTTGCTGGTTGAAATACTAACTCCAACCAAAGGCTTTTTTGTATTCCCATCAATTACTGAGCCCTCTATTTGTTGAGCTTTTAAAAAATTACAAATACATATTGTTGATAAAACAAACAACAAAAGTTTTGTAGAAATGCGTCTAATTATTTTCATATATTTTATTTATGACGCAAAACTATAAATGCTGTGTTACCAAAAAGATGCAGTATCGTTATCTAACTTTAAACAAAAAGTTAAGAAAACAATACCCTCAGGAAAGTAACGGTTATTTAAAGATTTGGTAATACGAAATGATTACTACGTTATTTTTTTATCAATTACTTCAACTACTATGAATATATATATAGTTGAAAAGCACGCATAGCAGTTGCCATGAATAGAATTTACTCAAATAAAAAAGATCATTGAAATAAATGCTGCTGTTGAATAAAATATTAAACTTAAAAATAGACAGGATGAAATTTTAAAGCGGAATTCTTTTTAAATTCAATGGCAGGGAAAGGCAATTTAAAAATTTCAGGAATAACCAACAATGCTTTTGTATTTAGATTTTTACGATCTATATTTTTAAGATTTGCACCCAGCGAAAAAAAATATTTTCTTTGTCTATTAAACGAAGAGATTTTTTTACCATTTATTTCAGATGGGTTTTTACTGCCACCCGTCATACCATCTGCACCGTAACCGATTTCCGCATTTAACCAGCGTGGAAATTCAGTATTGCTTTTCGTAAAAGATGCCGGGTTAATAGAAATCCAATATGTTTGACCATTATAATCTTTAAGCCATCGTTGCCATTTATTGGAACCTAATTCTGCAGGATTATATTTAGCATAAATGCTGCGATGAAAAGAAAATTTCATTTGAATACGTTGTTCTTTATATGCAAACTGTTGGGTCATAAATAACGACGTACCAATAATATTTGCCAACATATCAGTTTTTGAAAATCCCCATTTTTGTGAGAACCCATCAAAAATTTCAATTATGGTTTGAAACCCTAATGCTGTTAAACCGCCAATCCAGGTTGCTTGGTTATTTTTTATACCTGCATAACTCATCATATTAAACTGAACAGCACTTAAATTATATGATGTAGTTGCATGACCGGCTTTATCCATATTTAACCATTCTTTACTATCATCAAAAAAATGAAATCTACTATGTGGAAATTTTTTATACCACAAATAATGAAGTCCTATTAACCCTACTGTAGTAACTGCAGATTCTGCAATAACAATTGTTTTAAAACGGTTACTATTGAAAACCTGATTATTGTATACAGCCTGTGAGAAAATATTTTTATTAAAAATAAAAAGTAGAAATAACAAAAGAAAAAATCTTTTATTTTTTGAATAATCATCACGTTTTTTTAAAGATTTTCTTAAAATGATACCCGAAAAAAAGTTTTTATAACCCAAAATTATTTCAATTAAATCGTTTTAAAATCTGGTTTATTTTTATGGCAATTTTTATTAGAACCTTTTAAACTTTGTTTACAGTTTCTGTTTTAGCAAGCAATTTTCTTTTATTTCTGTTGTGAATTGCCTTGTGTGCCAATGCATACATAACCGGCAATATTAAAAGTGTAAGGACTGTTGATGTTGCAAGCCCACCTATTACTACCCTTGCCAATGGCTTTTGAGTTTCACTTCCAATACCTGTGGCAATTGCCGCAGGTAATAAACCAATGGCGGCCATTAATGCCGTCATAACTACGGGGCGAACACGGCTGATTACGCCTTCCTTTATAGCCTTATCTAATGGCATTTTTTCAGTTAAATTTTTTCTAAATACACTTATCAATATAACACCATTTTGAATACATACGCCAAACAATGCAATGAAGCCGATTCCGGCACTTATGCTAAAATTCATACCTGTAAAATGTAAAGCCATTATACCACCTATTAAAGCAAAAGGCACGTTGAGTATAGTTAGCATTGCATCTTTTACATTACCAAAAGTTATAAATAGAATTAAAAAGATAACCAACAAACAAATCGGAATTATGTTAGCCAAAGTATTATTTGCTCTCTGTTGGTTTTCAAATTCTCCGTTCCAGCTTATTCTAAAATCTTCTGTAAGCTTTATTGCTTTATCAACTTTTTCCTGTGCTTCTTTGATAGTACTACCAAGATCTCTATCCCTTACAGAAAATTTTACAGTAATATATCTTTCATTGTTATCTCTGTAAATAAATGCCGGCCCGGTAAGTGTTTTTATATCAGCAATCTCTTTTAAAGGTATTTTGTTACCACCTGCAGATGGCACCATTAAATTTTCTATAGCCTCGGGGTCCCCTCTAAACTGTAGCATATACCTTACTCTTATGTCAAACTTACGCTCTCCTTCGTACAATTGAGTGGCAGCTTTTCCACCAATTGCCATTTCTATTACACTATTAGCATCTGTGGGGCTTATGCCGTATAAAGCCATTTTAGCCTGGTTTAGATCTATCCTCAGTTCAGACTGGCCAAGGTTTCTAATGACACCTAAATCTTCCACTCCTTTTACATCTTTAAGGGTCGCATAAACTTTATTGGCTATTGAGTCGATTGCGTTAAAATCATTTCCAAATATTTTAACTGCTAAAGCTGCAGGCACACCTGCAATAGCTTCTGATACATTATCTCTGATAGGCTGCGAATAATTAAAACCAATACCTGGATATTGACTCAGCTTTTTATCCATTTTATTTACGAGTTCATCGTAAGTAATTTTTTCTTTCCATTCTTTTTCCGGCAATAAATCTACTGCAATTTGTACATTGAAAAACCCTTTAGGATCAGTGCCGTCATTAGTTCTACCAACTTGTGTTAGCGCATGCCTCACTTCACTAAACTGTCTCACATCATGCTCCAGTACTTGAGATAAACTGTCTGCTTCATTTAACGATACACTGAGGGGCAGTTCGGCCGTGATCCACAATGCTCCTTCATTTAACGGAGGCAAGAACTCTGAACCTAAAAATTTTGCTGATGCCAATGATAATATCATAATTGCAAATGCAATTATTACACTTGTTTTTTGATGACGATATACAACGTTTAATGCTTTACCTACAATACTTTCAAAAAAATGAACAATAGGATTGTGCTTTTCTTTTACATTTTTACGCAATAAAATACTTGATAATGCAGGTACCAATGTTAGGGTAAAAAGCAAAGCACCCACTAATGCAAAACCTAGTGTATAAGCCAATGGGCTAAACATTTTTCCTTCTACTTTTTGAAAAGCAAAAATGGGGATTAAGCAGGTAAGTATGATTAGTTTAGAAAAGAAAATAGCTTTGCCCATTTCTGTACCCGTCTTTTTAAATAGCCCTAGTTTGGATAATTTATTGAACTTTTCCATACCTATTTCCCTAGCTTTTTGGTCTAGCACAACAAACAACCCTTCTACCATTACAACAGCACCATCTATTATGATTCCAAAATCTACAGCCCCCATGCTTAGTAGGTTTGCATTCATTCCTTTTAAACGCATGCACATAAAAGCAAATAATAATGACAGTGGGATAACTATGCTAACCGTGAGAGTGGTACGCCAATCTGCCATAAATATTAAAACGATTAAAGTAACTAAAAGAATACCTTCTAAAAGATTATGTATAACCGTTTCTGTAGCATAATCCATCAATATAGTACGGTCGTAAAAAGGTACAATTGATACATTATCCTTTTTTAATTTTTTATTCAGTTCAATAATTTTATTGTGAACACCTTTTAAAATATCAGTAGGATTTTCACCCTTTCGCATAACTATTATTCCTTCTATTTGGTTTTGCTTTCCATCCAAAGAAACTGATCCCAGCTGCGGTTTTTTGCTTTCTTGTACATCTGCTACGTTTTTTACAAGTAGAGGTACATTATTTACTTCCTGTATTAATATGTTGTTTATTTCGTCTACATTATTTAGTACGCCAATACCTCTCACTACATAAGCCTGTCCGTTTTTTTCAATTACATCTCCCCCCACGTTTACATTACTTTTTGCAATTGCGTTAAACACATCAAGCGGGGACAAATTGTATTTAGATAATAACACAGGGTTTACACTTACCTCAAATGTTTTTTCTTCTCCACCAAAACTGTTTACATCTGCAATACCGGTTACACTTTTAAATGCTCTGTCTAAAACCCAATCTTGTATTGTAGTAAGTTCTCTTATGGTTTTTGTAGAACTCTGTAAAGTATACCTGTAGATTTCGCCTGTAGGTCCATAAGGAGGCTGCACTTCAGGCTTTATACCCTCTGGTAAATCTGCATTAATAATGCGATTCATTATTTGCTGCCGAGCAAATTGGTCATCTACACCATCATCAAATATTACGGTAATGTAACTCAGTCCAAAAGATGAATTGGAACGTAGATTTGTTCTTTTTTGTGTACTGTTTAACTCAATTTCAATAGGGATGGTAATAAATTTTTCTACCTCTTCTGCGCTTCGCCCGGGCCATTGAGTAATAATAATTATTTGGGTATTAGTAACATCCGGGAAGGTTTCTACAGGAGTATTTTTATAACTTATATAACCAATTACTGCTAACACCCCTGTCATAAAAAAAACAAAATAACGGTGTTGTAAACTAAAACGTATGATGCGTTGAATAAATTTATTCATTAAGTTTTCTTTAAAATTTGTATTATTATTCTGTAAGTATAATTTATTCGAATGTATTCGTGCTTACAGTTTTTTGTAAGTACATATTGGTAGGAATTGAAAAGAATATTTTTGTAACAATATTAGATAGCTGCTTTATTGAAGCTGGATTTAATACAAGCTTATGGTGATAATAACCTTACATTCTAAAACAGGAATTCTTCTATCTTCAAAATATTTTAAAAAGCATACTTTCACAATCTTCATAAAAAATATAATTAAAGTTTTTTTACTTAACCGTTAGTTTTCTATAAAGTAAAATCTGATTTTTTGTAATGATTTTTTGACCTTCCTGCAAACCCGAGGAAATGAAATTTAAATTACCCACTACTTTCTTTATACTTACTTCCTGTACTTTAACATCATTATTATTATTATAAATTACAACATAGTTTTTTCCGTTTTCGCTTATAATAGAAGAAGATGGCACGGCTAAAGTTTGTGTACTGGTGGCATTGGAAATGATAATATTGGCGAACATAGAAGGCTTTAAAAGAAGCTCTTTATTTTGTAATACAATTTTTATTTTCATAACTTTCGTTACAGGATCAAGTATTTGGTTTACTTTATCCACCTTACCGTTAAATACTTTTTCAGGGTAGGCTACCGTCGTTACTGCGGCATTGTAACCCTGTTTTACTTTTGCAATATCTAGTTCAAATACATTTGCCCAAATCCATACATCGCTAATATCGCCGATGGTAAAAAGGCTGTTGTTGTTATCATTTCTTATAAAATTTCCGGGGTTTATTAATTTTTCTACAACAAAACCGCTCCTTGGAGAAGCCACTGTATAATTTCCGTTTGCTGAAGTACGTCCGCCACCATTAATAGCAATTTGGGTTTTTATTTTATTTGCATTTGCCAATGCTTTATTATAATTTTCTTTTGCTTCCAGATATTCTTTTTGGCTGGCTATTCCATTTTGGTATAAATGTTCAGCATTATCCACTGCCCGCTTATTAATAGAAACGTCATTACCCGAAATAGATAAGTCAGAATAATTTCCAGATATATCAGCACTTTTTATGGTAGCTAGTATTTGCCCTGCCTTTACATAATCACCGACACTTACGTTAGTACTTAACACATGCCCACTGCTAAATGGATATACTTTTACAACTTTGTTATCATCAAAACTTACTTCACCATTTAATTTTACTATGTCATCTTCGCTCCGCAATCGTACAGTATCTATTTGTAATAATTGCATTGTGCTGTCACTTATTATTGGCTGTTTAGCTTCCGTTAAAGGCGTTTCCACTTTTGCCTTGCAAGCATTTATAATTTGAACAAATGATAAAATTAAAAGAATATATAGATATTTATTTTTCATTTCTGGGTAAGGTTATAATTTGATAATATTTTGATTTGTAATATAATTTATTTCAGAGAAAGCTTTTACCAAGGCAATATGTTGTTCTATTAATTTTAGTTTAGTGTCTTTGTAGGCGTCTATAAAATCAATAAATTCTAAAAGATTGGTTCGTCTTTGCTGATAACTTTCTAACATATTTTGAAAAAGCTTATCGTAAGTATTCGAAAAATCTAATTGCTCTTTATTATTTATTTGCTGATAGTATTTTATTTTGTTTACAGAGGTCTGAACTTCATTTTTTACTTTATTATTTTGAAAATCTACCTGTACTTCTTGTTGTTTTATACTAAGTTTTGCTGCATTAACATTGCCTTGGTTTTTATTAAAAATGTTTAAAGGAATTGATGCAGTCAATCCATATAAGTTGCGGATGTAACTGCTGTTTTGATCGTATTCTACTCCAAGTGTAACATCAGGCTTTGCCAAAGATTTTTGGTAGGTCAAATTATCTTTTTGAAAATCTAATTGAGATTTTGCAAGTAAAATATCTGTACGATTAGCATATGCCAGATTAACCAGGCTATCATTTTGAGGTAATTCTTCTATTATTAATTTTGGTAAACTGTAAGTAAGGTCAGGTTTTATAAAACCGATTTCATCTAATTGTAATAATAATTTTATTTCACTTTGTATCGGTATTAAAGCAGTATTTACGTTTATTTCTTCGTTTCGTAAACTAAACAATAACGCCTTTAATCTTATATTTTCTTTCAATGAAATATCGCCCAGCTTTAATATTTCATCCATACCTTTTACTAACTTTTCAACCTCTTTAATTTCATTAACGTATACTGTTTTTATTTTTAGCAGATGTATGGTTTCTACAAAATCACTTTGCAGGCTGTATTTTAAACTTCTTAATACATCATTAAACTGAAGCTGCGAAAGGGTTACATTATCGCTTGCCAACTGTACTAATTTATTTCTTTTACCTGCAGTGCGCACAAGTTGCTGAACCTGAATATAAATTTGACCATACTTAATATCATTGGTAGTTGTGTGTCTAAAAAATTTACCATCATAAATATTTTGGTCGGTATTGAGAATAGGGTTGTCCCAAAGTTTTGCCTGTTGTACTAATGCTTTGTTAATGTCTACATTATATTGATTAGCAAGTAATATTAAATTCTTTTGGAGAAAAATTTCTTCAGCTTTGATTAAAGTTAGATGAAGTGTATCTACTGAGGTTTGCTGTGCCGAAACAAAACCCGGTAAAAAAGCAAGAATTAGTATAGTAAATGAATAAATATTTTTTTTTAAAAACTTTTTTAGCATAGCCCTCATTATTTAGAAATGTGAAAGTGGTTTTAATCATGCTCAATTAAAATTGTTTCTCGTTAAACGGGCATAACCTATCGGTGAAAAAATTCTGTTAATTACGTGTTTGCATTTGCACAAAAAAATGCCACGGTAAATCACAGTGGCTGTGTTATTAATCCCAAATCCTCCCTCAGTTATTAATATTTTTTATTTACTTTATATCGCATGTCCGGCATGCCGTCTTTTTTTAATGGACCAGCAACATTAACTGAACGTACTTTATATCGTGTATCGGGCGTACCATCTTTCTTAAGTGGTGCTGTTGTGTTTGTTTTGATAACAATCGCTGGTTTAGTTATAACAACAGTCTTGGTTTTTGCCGGGGCTTCATTGGTTATAGCTACAGTTTTAGTGTCTACTTTTTTAGTTGTTTTAATTTTTACAACATCCGTTTTAGGTGCATCAGCTTTTTGAGGCGGAACTTCTTGGGCAAAGCCCTTAACAGTGAAACCTGTGAAGGCAATTACAGCAATAATTAATTTTTTCATTATTTTTTTTTAGTTTTTTTAATTGAGATACTACACAGTAAAAAATCTCTTAACATAAAATATTTTTGTAAATTACCAGTCGTTGAAAAGACAAATACAGTCGGCAGAAAAAGAACATGCATAAGTTGAACCTATAAAAAAATGTAGAAGAGGTAATAAATTTATTGAATTATCCAGTCTGAGTTAAGTACAGCCTGTATAATTTAAATTATTAATTAGTTAATGCTTAATTTATGATTCCGATGGAAGTTGGCTATAATAATGTTTAGCTTCTTCAACAGCTGCTTCACAAACAGTTCTTAGAGAGTTAAAATTAATATTGAAAGAATTGTCAGTTAAATCTTCATATTCTAATTCATGCAAATAAGGTTCCAATACTTCATTTAAACCCATAACAGATATTGAAGTTTTCATGTTATGTGCCAGTTGCTTTAGCTTTCTAATATTATGCTGTTGCCATGCATTTTGAAGTGCAAGCAAATCATTGGGAATAATTTCAATAAATTGTTCAGTAACAGTTTTTTCGTATTCAAAGTTACCATTGCTTACTTCTTTCATGTATTGCAGATTTATAAATTTATAATTTACTGCATCAATAATTTGAGTTTGTTGTTTGGCTGAAAAAATACTTGGTTCTTTGTAGGTAAACTGAGTTATTAATTGGTGTAAATGTTCTTCCCTTATTGGTTTTGAGATGTATTCATTCATACCAAAGTTTAGGCATTTTTCTCTTTCGCCATTAAGGGCATGGGCGGTCATAGCAATAATAGGAATATCCAGTTTCAATTTTTTTCGTATCTGCTGCGATGCAGTGTAACCGTCCATTTCCGGCATTTGAATATCCATCAAAATCAAACTGTATTTTTTTACTTCAAGCATTTCTAATGCTTGTTTACCATTGCTCACCAAATCAAAATTTAATTGCCAGGTTTTAAATAAATGGCGGATAAAACTTTGGTTTATTTCGTTATCTTCTGCAACCAGCACACAAGTATTTTTAAAATTGGATTGTATGAATGTGTTACGGGCTGCAAATTGTTTATTATCTAATTCATGTAAAGAAATTGTGTATGGAATTATTATTTTAAAAGTTGTGCCTTTACCAAACACACTCTCAACGGTAACAACTCCGTTTTGCAATGTTACAAGATCGTTTACTATTGAAAGACCCAGCCCAGTTCCTCCGTACTTTCGTGTAACTGTATCTTCTGCCTGCTGAAATCGCTCAAATATTTTTTCTAATTTATCCTGTTCAATTCCAATTCCCGTGTCGGTTACAACAATTCCGGTATTTATAATTTTATCTGTACTTCCGTCGTTGGTAATTTTAATTTCAATACTTCCTTTGTCTGTAAATTTTAAGGCATTACCAATAAGATTTACTAAAATTTGCGTAAGCCTTGTACCATCCCCTTCTAATATATATGGCAATGATTCATCAACCGTAATTAAGAATTGTAATCGTTTTTCTGCTGCTTTATTTCTGAACATTATTTCTACAGAATGTACCAAGCCACGAATGCTGAAAGGTGCTGATTCTATGCGCATCATACCTTCTTCTATCTTTGATAAATCAAGAATGTCATTAATTATTGCCAGCAGATTTTCGCCTGATTTTTGAATTGTCTGAACATAAATTTTTGATTCCGGATCAATATCTTTTCGTTCCAATAAATTAGTAAAGCCCAGTATCGCATTCATTGGTGTTCTTATTTCATGGCTCATATTGGCCATAAATTTTTCTTTTAGTTTTGCAGCTTCCTTTACCTTTTTTTCAGAAATATTGAGTTGCAGAATTAATTGATTTTGTTTGCGTACGGTATTAATTATATACCAGAATAAAATCAGCCCACTGCCGAGCACCAACGCAATTAAAATAGTGTTGAGCTGTTGTACTTTTTTACCGCTTTTATTAATTGAGTTGGTAACTTTTGTGAGAAGGGTTTTTCTTGTACTGTCTATTAAAAAGGTAACGCCGGAAATTGAATCTGTTATTTTTTTACCCGCCTGCTTTACAATAAATGCTTCAGCAGCGGCTTGGCCATTTTTTTGGTAAACATCAAGTATTTGTCTGCTAAAAAATAATTTTTTGTGGATAAGATCATCAAGCTGGTCAATATATTTAATAGAATAATCATCATCCGATATTTTTTGAAGCTGGTGAAGATTATTTTCAATTTCGTTTATTTTTATTTCCAGCCCATCAATATAGGATAAATCAGTCGTGGAAACAGTACCACGTATTTTACTTTCTACTGAAATAATATCCTTTTCAAGTTCCTTAAGATTGTTGCTGACATTGAGTTCACTTAAAACTTTCTCATTCCCCTCAATAAGTGCAGTAGTATTTTTTGCAGAATTATATTGGATATAAATAAGAAAAAGATTGCCGGAAATAAAAGCAGCAAGTATGTAAAAAATAATTTTTTTACCTGTCATCAATAATTGTGTTGTGCTAATTTATAACAAAATTATTGATGCTTGTTAGAAGGAGGGATTTTGATATACTTTAAGAGCAGATAAACAAGTATAGCAATAGAACAAACAATACCGCTTATTAATAAAATAATTGGGGTAATACTTGTTCCTGTATCAACCAATTTAAAAAATAAAAAAGCTAATATTAATAAAACAAGTGTATCTGCAAAAAACAAAATGGTATAAATGATTTTCATTTTTAAAATCTTTAAAAGGGGCTGAATAAAAAACAGAACCTTTAAACTAATTACTCATTATAATATTTAAAAAAGAACCGGTACAAATAATTTTTGATCCAGTAACGTATCTTAAAAATAATTATGAGGCAGTAAATTTTTTCTCGTAAAAAGACAACAAAGGAAAATATATAGTTCAAAAAGGAAAAACGAAAGTTGGGAGATGCTATAATATATTCATCCTTTTATTTAAAGCAGCACGGTATGCATCTGCAACCGGTACCGGTTTGCTGTTAATTACTATAGCTCCATCCTGTATGGTATCAATTTTATTGATGGCTACAATAAAGGAACGGTGTACCCGTATGAATTTGAGAACAGGCAGACGCTCTTCTACTGATTTTAATGTAGCATGAATGGCATAGTATTTTTGAAGCGTATGTAGTTTTACATAGTCGCCCATTGCTTCTGCAAAAAGTATTTCATCTAATTTAAGACGACGAACGATATTGGAATCCCGGATAAAAATAAATTCTTCATCGTTAAGTTTAAATTCTTCAATATTACTTTGTAAGATATCCCGTACTTTTTCAATTGTCTGCATAAAGCGTGAAGGTGTTACTGGTTTTACTATATAATCAGCTACATTTAATTCAAAGGCTTCAGCGGCATATTCTTTTTTGGAAGTGGTAAAAACGATGATGGGTCTTTTTTTGCCAAGGTTTTTTGCCAACTCTAAACCCGTCATACCATCCATTTCAATATCAAGTAAAATCAAATCAACCTGTTGTACCTGCAAAAGATTATAGGCATCCATTGCATTAGCACATTCGCCAACCAAAACAATATCTTTTACCTGACTGGCCAGTTGCTTCATGGTCGTTCGGGCAATTTTATTATCGTCAACAATCAGGCAATTCATATTTTGAGATTCATTTTTTGTAAGATAATGAAAAGAGGTTCTTGCTCAATATTAAAAACTAAAACACAAATAATTTATTGTTTTGGATTTTTTAATTTAATAAGGAATGTTTTACAATGGTTACACGAATATTAAAAAAAGTAGACTGCTTTTTTTCTTCTTGAAATTTTAACTCGAAAGCATTGAAGTGAAATAAAAAAGCGGCAACAAAGATTATAAAATCAATGTAGCCGCTTTTTGTGGAGAATAGCGGGTTCGAACCGCTGACCTCTTGCATGCCATGCAAGCGCTCTACCAACTGAGCTAATTCCCCTTTGTAAGGATTGCAAATATAATTTTATAAAGCTACCATTCAAAAGAATTTAAAAAATGCCCCGAAATATTTCGAGGCATTTTACTGTAGATTTAGTTAGAAAATTTATTGTTATTATTAGTCTCCCCACACTTCATCTTTTCCTTCTAACCATTTTTTTACTAGTTCATTAGTAATGGATTTCGGTCTTTCCAAAGGAAAACCAAATGCCCTATCCCAACACAAACTTGCAAGCACGCCCAAAGATCGGGATACACCAAAAAGTACTGTGTAAAATTCATATTCGTTCATGCCATAATGAACAAGCAGAGCACCACTGTGTGCATCTACATTAGGCCACGGGTTTTTAATTTTTGCTTTAGAACTTAATATTGGCGGCACAGCTTCATAAATATTCCATACGGTTTGTACCAGTGTATCATCAGGCATATGTTTTTTTCCAAATTCCATTTGTGCAGTAAAGCGTGGGTCTGTTTTTCTTAATACTGCATGCCCGTAACCCGGTACAACTTTACCTTCGCTCAATGTTTTTTCGACATATGCTGCTATCTCTTCTTTAGTTGGAGTATCAGAACCGATTTGCTCTCTTAATTCAAATATCCATTTTATTACTTCCTGATTAGCCAAGCCGTGCAATGGGCCGGCAAGACCATTCATACCTGCAGCGAAACTTAAGTAAGGATCGCTTAATGCAGAGCCTACTAGATGAGTTGTGTGAGCAGAAACATTACCACCTTCGTGATCAGCATGTATGGTCATATACAAACGCATCAATTCCATAAATCCTTCATCTTCGTAACCCATCATGTGTGCAAAATTTCCTGCCCAGTCCAACAAACCATTGGGTTGAATGTGTTCTCCATTCTTATATTTTCTTCTGTAAATGTAGGCTGCTATTCTTGGCAGTCTGGATATCAGATCCATGCTGTCATCAAAAGTAGCTTCCCAATAATCTTTTTTATTCATGCCTTTTGCATAACGTTTTGCAAATTGACTTTCTGTTTGCAAAGCCATAATAGCTACAACAAACTGGGTCATTGGGTGTGTACTTACAGGCAAAGCTTCTATGGTGGCAAATACATGGTTGGGTACGTGGCTTCTGCGTTGCCATACACTTGTTAAATGGTGTACATCGTCTTCGGTTGGTAATGTTCCAACAAGCATTAAGTAAAAAAGTCCTTCGGGTAATGGTTCTGAGCCTCCGGGAGCTTTTGGTAATTTCTCCTGCAATTCAGGTATGGAATAACCTCTAAAACGAATACCATCCTGTGCGTCAAGCAAAGATGTTTCGGTCACCAAACCGGTAATGCCACGCATGCCTTGGTAAACCTGGGACAGTGTGACTTCACCAATTTTTTTATCCCCATGCTCCTTCAGCATTTCTTTCATTTCTGCACCTACTTCATCAGCCTTTGCTTTGAACCTGTCTTTTATAATGCCCATTTTAAAAAATTATTTCTGTGAAAAATATTTATGATGATAACGCAAAAAATAAACTTTTTATACTTTGTTACCCCAATTATGATGTGTAAAATTATATCCTTTAAAATTACGACCGCAAGTACTGTTAAACAAATGATTTAAATATAAATAAAACAAAAAATTCTTAAAAAAGTAATTTTTTAAATCTCTCCAACGATAATATTAACGTAATGCTCTTCTGTATAAAAAAACAGCAAGCAGACCAAAAATAATATTGGGTAGCCATGCTGCAAGCAAGGGGGTAAAGCTTCCTTTAGTAGCAAACACAACAGAGAATCTGCTAAAGAGAATATAGGTCATGCTTAAAACAACGCCTAAAGCAATATGTGCGCCACTACCACCACGAACTTTGCGGGATGCCAGCACAGTTCCAATGACTGTAAGTATAATTACAGAGGCAGGAATGGCATCTCTGTTGTAACGCTCAACCAATAATGAACTTACCGTATCTGATTCCCTTATTTTTTCCATTTTTATAAATGATTCCAAATCCGGCGTACTCATTTGGTCTTTTAAATATTCATCCTTTCTTAAATCAATTGGTTTAAAATTAAAATTAATCAATTTAATAGGTGTTTTATGTACTGTTTCATTAATATCGTTCAACGTTCTTTCTGTAACGTCAGTTAACTTCCATTTTGTCGTAATGGTATCCCAGTTAAAATTAGAAGCTCTTAAATTATACAATAATTTATTGTCTGAAAAACGTTGGATAAAAAACCCGTTACCCGTTTTGGAAATTGTATCATATCCTCTAATACCTATATAACTGTTTTGATCTAACTTAAAGTAAATATTCTGTTTATAAGTGCTGTTATTCATACCGGCAGGACTACTTGGATCGATGTAACGTTTTTCAAAATCTCCCCATTTTTTATTTGCTTTTGGTATCACATATTGGTAGCCAAACCACAAAACTGCTGATAATATTATACCTCCTACAAGAAAAGGTCTAATAAATCGATGGTAAGACACACCACTGCTTAATACAGCAATTACTTCTGATCGACCCGCCATTTTTGATGTGAAAAATATTACAGAAATAAAAACAAATAAAGGGAAAAGTAGAGCATCTATTCTTGGAATAAAACCAAAATAATAATCAGTCATTATCTGGTAGGCAGATAAATTTGATTTAGAAAAATTATCAGTTTTCTCGCTTATATCGACAACCACAACAATGGCTGTAAACAATAAAATACAGAAAAAAAAGGTGGTAAGATATTTCGTTAAAATATATTTATCAAGTATTTTCATTCAGATCGAAAGTTACAAACATAATAAAGAGTATAATTTTTAAAGAATATAAAAGATGACCAGGACTTTGTTAAAAAAGTTTTAAAAGATGAATTAAATATTAGCAATTGCCTTAGCAGCAATCCATCCGGTTGTCCAGGCATTTTGAAAATTAAAGCCTCCTGTTACACCGTCAATGTTTATAACTTCTCCTGCAAAAAAAAGATTTTTCTGTAGTTTACTTTCCATTGTATTTACATTTATTTCTTCCGTATTTACTCCTCCAGCTGTAACAAACTCTTCTTTAAAAGTTGTTTTTCCTTTTATCTGAAATGATTGTAAACATAAATTTTTTATAAGCAGATTCTGTTCCTTTACCTTTAAGTCTGTCCATTTTATACCTTCTTTAATGCCACTTTCCAAAAGAAGGTATTCCCATAATCTTGTAGGCAAGAAAAAAGGATTTTTATTTTGTATTTTGGTTGTAGCCATATCAAACCTCAACAACTGCATTTTTTCTCTCAGAGAATTTTCGTTGTAAAGCGGAAGCCAATTTATAACAACAGAAAAGTCATAATTCTTACCAGCCAAAATTAGTGCAGCATAAGCAGACATTTTTAAAATTGCAGGCCCGCTAAATCCCCAATGGGTTACAAGTAACGGACCTTCTGTTTCCAATTTTTCGCCCAAAATTTTTACCCGCGCATGCTCGACTGATAATCCCATTAATTTTGTAATTGGATTGGCAGGCATGTTAAAGGTAAATAAAGAGGGAACAGGTGGTGCTATAGTATGCCCAAGTAGGTCTAGCCATTTTGCGTTAGCCATTTTAATAAAACCACCCGAAGCAACGCAAACAAAATCTGCTGCTATTTCTTTATTAAAAGAGGTTGTTATTATCCATTTATTATTTTGAAAATGCAAATCGGCAACATCTGTGTTTATTTCAATTTGCACATTATATTTTACGGCTTCGTTAAGAAAGCAATCGACAATTGTTTGTGAACTGTTTGAAGATGGAAACATTCTTCCATCTTTTTCGGTTTTTGTTTCAATACCTCTGTCTATAAACCATTGAATGGTGTCTGTTGTAAAAAAATAGTGAAATGCTTTTTTAAGAAACTGCTCACCTCTGGGATATTTTTTCACCATATCGCCCATACTAAAGCAAGCATGTGTGACGTTACATCTTCCGCCACCGCTAACTTTTACTTTACTTAATAATTTTCCTGTTTTTTCAAGAATAATTACTTCAATATTTGGTTGCAGCCTCGCTGCATTTACAGCACAAAAAAAACCTGCAGCACCACCACCGATCACAACAAGTTTTTTTTTATTCATTCCCTAAAAGTTAATTTCTTTTTTTCTATTCACAATTCAATATTCACTATTGATCATTTCCAATTCACTATTTATTATTCATTTTAATAACTCCAGCTTAAATTAATATTTGCTTTTTCAGCTGCTTCAATTTCTACAAAAGAACTTAAAATATCAGGCCCATCTTTTGTAATATGTACATCATGTTCAAAGTGCGCTGAAGGTTGTCCGTCTTTTGTTAGCACCGTCCAGCCATCTTCCAAATGGAGCACTTCTTTAACTCCCATATTTATCATCGGTTCAATTGCCAATACCATCCCTGCTTTTAATTTTTCTTTACTGCCCCGCTTTCCATAATTGGGTACTTGTGGGTCTTCATGTAATTTTCTGCCTAGTCCATGACCTACAAGATCTCGTACAACCCCATATCCGTTTTTCTTTTCTGTATGTTCCTGTATAGCAAATGCAATATCACCAATTCTATTTCCTTGTCTTGCTTTTTCAATACCACAGTAGAGAGATTCTTTAGTAACTCTTAATAGTTTTTTTACATCACCCGTTATTTCTCCTATGGCATAAGTGTAAGCACTGTCACCATGAAATCCGTTCTTAAAGATTCCAATGTCAAGAGAAATAATATCACCATTTTTTAAAGGAATGTTAGAAGGAAAACCGTGTACTACTGCATTATTGACTGATATACAAGTTGCATATGGAAATCCATTATAATTTTTAAAAGAGGGTATTCCACCATTATCATTTATGAATTCTTCTACGAGTCTGTTTACTTCAATTGTTGTAATACCTTCTTTTAATTGAGCAGCAATTACTGCATGAGTTTTACCAACAAGCATGCAACTGTGCCGCATAATTTCAATCTCTTCTTTTGTTTTATATTGTATCATTGATATAGTAAAATTAAAAGAAACCCCAACGATTTTATCGTCAGGGTTAAAATATAAATTTATAAAAATATTAATTTAGATGCCGGACGTTACTGCCTGACGACCCTGCATTCTGCCACTACTCATTAAACCGTCGTATTGACGCATTAACAATTGTGTTTCTATTTGTTGAAGCGTATCTAAAACTACACCTACCATAATTAGTAATGATGTACCTCCAAAAAAAGTAGAAAAACCTTGTTGCATCCTAAACACAAGTTGAAAAAGACCTGGAAGTATTCCTACTAAAGCCAGTAAAATAGCTCCGGGTAAAGTAATTCTATCCATTATTGTTCCAATATAATCAGCTGTTGGCTGACCTGGTTTTACACCAGGGATAAAGCCATTATTTCTTTTTAACTCATCTGCCATTTGCTTAGGGTTAAAAATAAGAGCTGTGTATAAGAATGTGAAAGCAATAACAGCTACAGAATATATAAGCATGTACCACACGTTTGTATGATCGCTTAGAAATGCTTTATTAGAACTTTTACCTAGACCAATAGCAAAACCAATAAAAAATAAAATTGCTTGAGCAAATATAATTGGCATTACACCTGCAGCATTAACTTTCAAAGGAAGAAAATTACGTGCACCTCCAAACTGGCGGTTACCAACAATTTGTTTTGCATAGTTTACAGGTACCTTTCTTGTTCCCTGCACAAGCATTATTAAACCCATTATGATAGCGATCATAAAAACAATCTCAATAAGTAGTAATAACAAACCTCCTGCACCCATTGTAATACGAGAATTAAATTCTTCTCTGATAGCTTGTGGAAAACGGGCAAGTATTCCAACCATAATAATGATAGAAGTACCGTTACCTAATCCTTTATCAGTTATTTTTTCACCTAGCCACATTACAAACAAAGTACCAACAGTTAAAATTACAACAGTTGATATCCAAAAGAAGTTACCATACGCAGGAATAAGTGCCTCAACGTTACCTGGACTTTTTAGATAACCAATATAAGCCGCTGCCTGAAAAGCAGTAACAGCAACTGTTAAATAACGAGTCCATTGGTTAATTTTTTTTCTACCACTCTCCCCTTCTTTCTGAACCTTAGCCATTTGAGGTACAAGAATAGTCATTAACTGCATAAAGATGGATGCAGAGATGTAAGGCATGATACCTAGTGCAAAAATGGAAGCCTTGGAGAAAGCACCACCAACGAATGCATCAAGCAGACCTAACATACCACCCTTAGAGTTATTACTTAAATTGGCAAGTTTGTTAGGGTCGATTCCGGGTAAAACAATAAAGGAACCAAGACGGTAAATGAATAATAATATTAATGTAAATATTATTTTCTTACGCAAATCCTCAATGCTCCAGATATTTTTAAGTGTGGTTGTAAACTTCTTCACAGAATTAATTTCGGTTTTTGTAACGCAGTAAAAAGAGAAACGCAGCCTACCGTGAGGCAGGTGCGCATAACAAATATCGGCAAATTATTTTATTATTTCTACAGTACCACCTACTGCTTCGATAGCAGACTTTGCTTTTTCACTTACTGCATTTACCTTAAAGGTATATTTTCCTGTTATTTCACCATTGGCAAGTAACTTAACATTATCATTTTGACTAATCAACCCATTAACATATAAGTTTTGTAAGCTAAATTCAGTTATACCATACTTTTCTGCGTAATGATCGATTTTACCAATATTAAGGGCAACGTATTCAACACGGTTAATATTTTTAAAACCACGTTTTGGAATGCGACGTTGAATAGGCATTTGACCACCTTCAAAACCTGGCTTACTTTTGTAGCCTGCACGACTTTGGCCACCTTTATTACCTTTTGTAGAAGTACCACCTTTTCCACTTGCTTCACCACGACCAATTCTAATCGCTTTGTGTGTGGCGCCTTTTGCAGGCCTTAGGGAATGTAAATTCATAATGCTTTAATTTTTAACTTTCGCCCCAAAAGCAATTGGAGCTCGCTTGTTTTATAAATGTGTAAACTTTAAACTAAATAGTGGCATGTTTGCATATCTGCCAAAACCTCTATACTTCTTCAACTTTTACAAGATGACTTACTTTCGTAATCATACCCAATATTTGAGGAGTAGCTTCTTTTTCTACAGTTCTGTTCATCTTTGTAAGACCCAATGCCTGCATTGTTCTTTTTTGACGCTCAGATCTATCAATGACACTTTTTACCTGAGTTACTTTTACTTTATTCATTAGAATTGTTTTTTTTAATACCTTATATATAAATACTTGATACTAATTTTATCCGTTAAAAACTTTCTTTAGAGAAATATTTCTTGTTCTTGAAACTGCAATTGGCTCACGCAAAGTAGCCAAAGCCTTAAAAGTTGCTTTCACCACATTCGTAGGATTAGCAGAACCCAAATTTTTGGCAAGAATATCTGTAATACCTGCAGCTTCTAGCACAGCACGCATACTTCCACCTGCAATTACACCTGTACCATGAGCAGCTGGTTTTATTAATACTTTGGCAGCACCTTCTTTACTCAGTTGTTCATGAGGTATTGTGCCATGCATTATAGGAACTTTAATAAGATTCTTCTTCGCATCTTCAATTCCTTTAGTAATGGCTTCTTGCACCTCTTTAGCTTTTCCAAGCCCATGTCCTACAACACCTGCACCGTTACCTACAACAACAAGAGCAGAAAAACTGAATGCACGACCACCTTTTGTAGTTTTTACCACCCGGTTGATAGCAACAACTTTTTCTTTCAACTCAAGGTCACCAGCCTTCATTTTATTTACAATTACGTTTGACATTATCTGTATTTTCGATTTTTAGAATTTTGTTCAGGAAACTAGAATTTCAATCCACCTTCTCTAGCACCTTCTGCTACTGCTTTAACACGACCATGATAAATATAACCACTACGATCAAATACAACTTTTTCTATTCCAAGCTCAACAGCTTTTCTTGCTATTGCTTCACCTACCATTTTACCTTTTTCAGTTTTAGGTGCAGATTGTGCACTGATATCTTTTTGACGAGAGGAAGCACCCGCAATGGTTGTTCCTGTTTCATCATCTATTAATTGTGCATATATATCTGAATTACTTCTAAAAACAGTTAGGCGTGGTGTAGATGCGGTACCGTTTACCTTCTTACGAATGCGATAACGAATCTTTTGTCTTGCCTGTGATTTGTTGTTCATCTTATTTTATTTTGAGTTTCTCGATACTGCCGAGAAAAAATTAAATTTTATAATTATTTACCTGCAGACTTGCCTGCTTTTCTTCTTAAAACTTCACCTACAAACTTAACACCTTTTCCTTTGTACGGCTCAGGCTTACGGAGACTTCTTATTTTGGCACTTACAGCACCTAACAATTGCTTGTCAATACTTTCTAATGTTATTATAGGATTCTTACCTTTTTCCTGAAGCGTACTTATTTTTAATTCGGTAGGGATCTCAACCAAAATATTATGGGAATAGCCCAAAGAAAGATCTAATAAGTTTCCTGTATTCGCGGCTTTATAACCAACTCCCACAAGCTCTAATTTCTTAGTATAACCTTCAGTTACGCCTTTAACCATATTGTTGATTAAAGAACGATATAAACCATGCATAGCACGGTGGCGTATCTGGTCTGTAGGTCTTTTAAATTCAACTTTATTGTCATTAATTTCCACAATAATGTCACGATCAATTACCTGCTTTAATTCTCCTTTCGGACCTTTTACCGAAACCTCGTTATTTTTACTAAGGCTGATGGTTACTCCTGAAGGGATTTCAACAGGCTTTTTTCCTATACGACTCATAATATAATGTTTGTATGCTTTGAAAACTTGTGAAAATGAATATTGAAAGTGTTCAGCCTGTATAGATGGCTTAATTATCAATCAATGAAACAAACAGCATTTTCAAATGTTTGTTGTAATTAGGTGTTAATAAATGTTGCAAAGAACTTCACCACCAACATTTTGTACTTTAGCTTCTTTATCAGTCATTACACCTTTTGATGTAGAGATAATTGCAACACCTAAACCATTTTTAACTCTTTTAAATTCATCAGGCTTAGCATAAGTGCGTAAACCCGGACGGCTTACTCTTTCTAAGCTCTGTATAGCAGGTAATTTTGTTGTAGCATCATACTTCAATGCTATTTTAATTAAACCTTGCTTTTTATCTTCTTCAAACTTATACTTAAGGATATAACCTTTGTCGTACAAGATTTCAGTAATGCGTTTTTTTAGATTGCTTGCAGGAATTTCAACGATACGGTGATTAGCCATTTGTGCGTTTCTAATTCTTGTTAAATAATCTGCTATCGGATCAGTAACCATTGTTCTTTTTTGTTAAGTTATTTTAATAATTTTTTCAATGCGATATCCATCCTGTCCTCCATTAGAAGAAAAGGGAAATTTTACCAACTTGATTTGGTAACACCCGGTATTTTACCAGACAAAGCCATATCCCTAAATGTAATACGGTTTACACCAAAATGGCGCATGTATCCACGAGGGCGACCTGTAAGTTGACAACGATTTCTCAAACGAACCGGCGAAGCATTTTTTGGAAGTAAATCCAACCCTGCATAATCACCAGCAGCTTTAAGAGCCGCTCTTCTATCAGCATATTTTGCAACAATACGCTCTCTTTTTCTTTGTCTAGCTTCAATCGATTTTTTAGCCATAATTTGTTTGTTTTATTTTAATACTAAACACTTAGTATTAAAGACTATTTCTTTACATTTTTAAACGGCATGCCCATTTCTTTAAGCAATTCAAATGCTTCTTCATTGGTTTTTGCAGTAGTTACAAATGTGATATCAAGCCCGGTAATTTTATTAACTTTATCAATATCAATTTCAGGGAAAATGATTTGTTCAGTAATGCCTAGAGTGTAGTTACCACGACCATCGAATGCTTTATCGTTGATTCCTTTAAAATCACGAACACGTGGTAATGATACAGATACAAGCCTGTCTAAAAACTCATACATCTTCACACCACGCAAAGTTACTCTTGCACCAATTGGCATGTTCTTACGAAGCTTGAAGTTTGAGATATCCTTTTTTGACATCGTTGCTACTGCTTTTTGACCTGTAATGTTGGATAACTCATCAATAGCTATATCAATAAGTTTCTTATCATTTACAGCACCATTTACTCCACGATTTAAACAAATCTTAGAAAGCTTTGGAGCTTGCATTACAGTTTTATAGCTAAACTTTTTCATTAGCGCAGGTATAACTTCTTTTTTATACTTATCTGCCAGTCTCTGGGTTGTTGATGTTGTGCTCATTATTTAATTACCTCCCCTGATTTTTTTGTTACACGAACTAGTTTACCTTCAACTCTTGTACGCTTTATTTTTGTAGCTGCACCTGCTTTTGCATCCCACAACATAACGTTGCTTATTGCAATTGGAGCTTCAACTTTAAGTATACCTCCTTTAGTATTTTGTGCAGTAGGTTTTGTATGCTTTGTTACGATGTTAACACCTTCTACCAAAACACGATTCTTTTCTACTATTATTTCCAACACTTTGCGAGGCTTCTTTAAATCTTTATCGTCACCTGTGATGACCACAACAGAGTCGCCTTTTTTTATGTTGAATTTTGGTTTAAATCTTGTATTCATTTTATTTTAATTTGCTAATTCGATAATGTGTAAGGTTTAAAACAGTGCAAACCACACATTCTTTCATTATTTTGAATATATACTGAAGGAATTAGCAAAACGGCTAATTAGCACCTCAATTAATCTTTTTACAATACTTCAGGGGCTAAAGAAATAATCTTCATGTATCCTTTATCCCTTAATTCACGGGCAACCGGACCAAAAATACGTGTACCTCTTGGCTCGTCTGAGTTGTTCAATAGAACAACAGCATTATCATCAAAACGAATATAAGAACCATCTTTGCGGCGAAGTTTATTTACAGTTCTTACAATAACAGCTTTTGTTACAGTACCTTTTTTGATACCACCTGCAGGCATTGCATCTTTTACTGTCACAACAATCTTATCCCCTATGCGAGCGTAATCTTGTCCGCTATTTCCGAGTACCCGGATACATAATACCGATTTGGCACCACTATTATCCGCTACATTTAACCTGCTTTCTTGCTGAATCATTTTTTTATATTTTGTATCTGCAATTAATGTGCAGACGATTTCTCAATTTTAAAGGCAACAATATTTGATACCCAAATGCTGAAAATATTATTTTACTTTCTCAACAACCTCCACCAATCTCCAACGCTTCAGTTTGCTGATGGGTCGAGTTTCCATAATTTTAACGATATCACCAATATTGCATTCATTCTTTTCATCATGAGCATGAAGTTTGGTTGTCTTTTTAAGGAACTTACCGTATAAAGGGTGCTTTACCTTTCTTTCAACAGCCACAGTAATGGTTTTATCCATTTTGTTGCTTGAAACAAGACCTGTTCTTGTTTTTCTTAAATTTCTTACTAAATTATCTTCCATTGTTATTCTTTTTAAGGGTTATTAAGCCCCGATCTGAGTTATTCTTAATTGCGTTTTTAGACGGGCTATATCTCTTCTCAAAACACGAATGCTCTGTGGGTTTTCCAAAGGTGCAATGGCATGTGCAAAAGTCAACTTCTTCATACGCATTTCGTCTTCCTTAATCTTTGCATTTAAATCGGCCTCAGTTAAACCTGAAAGGCTTTGTGCGAATTCATTTTTTTTAGACATCATTTGTTATTTGATCATTCAAAATTGTAGGCCTTATCTGAAACTAAAGGCCTTTAAACTAAGCTACAAAATCTCTGCTAACGATAAATTTTGTAAGTATTGGTAATTTTTGTGCAGCCAGTGCAAATGCATTTTTTGCTACTTCTTCAGTTACGCCATCTGCTTCGAATAAGATACGACCAGGTTGAACAATTGCAGCCCAACCTTCAGGGTTACCTTTACCTTTACCCATTCTAACTTCGGCAGGCTTTGCTGTGATTGGTTTGTCAGGAAAAATTCTGATCCACACATTACCTTCTCTTTTCATAGCACGGGTCATAGCCTGACGAGCACTTTCTATTTGCCTATTCGTTAATTGAACACTGGCCAATGCTTTTAGTCCAAACGTTCCGAAAGCTAGGGTTGCACCACGTTTGGTATCACCCTTCATTCTTCCTTTTTGCGTTTTCCTGTGTAAGGATCTTTTCGGTTGTAACATCTTAATTCTATTTTGGATTTTAAATTGAAGATTTAAGTTTCTTCGATAAAATCAGCTTAATATTTAATTGATTGAAAGCGATTTGATAATATACGAAATCGCAAATCTGGAATCTAAATTTATTATCTTCTTGCACCTGTACCACGGTTATCACCACCACCTCTTCTGTCATCTCCGCCTCTACCACCACCTCTTCTATCATCACCACCTCTTCTGTCGTCTCTTCTATCAAAACCACCCTGTCTTTCAGGACCTTCATTTTTGCCACCGGCAAGAACATTAGGATTAAGATCTCTTTTTCCTAAAACTTCCCCTTTACAAATCCATACTTTAATCCCTATTTTTCCGTAAACAGTTAAGGCAAATACATTTGCATAATCAATATCCATACGAAGTGTATGTAAAGGAGTACGACCTTGCTTGATTTCTTCACTACGGGCAATTTCTGAACCGCCTAGACGACCACCAACTTTGACCTTAATACCTTCAGCGCCCATACGAAGAGCAGAAGCAATGGACATTTTTATTGCACGCTTGTAACTTATTCTGTTTTCTAACTGGCGGGCAATTGTGTCTGCAACGATAGCAGCGTCAAGTTCCGGTCTGCGAATTTCTAAAATGTTAATCTGGACATCTTCTTTACCGCAAAGTTTTTTCAACTCTTCCTTAATCCTGTCAACCTCACCACCACCTTTACCGATAATAATACCAGGTTTAGACGTATGAATAGTTACGATCAACTTATTAAGCGTACGCTCAATAACAATTTTAGCGATACCACCTTTATTGATACGAGCATTCAGATAATTTCTGATGCGATCATCTTCGATTAGCTTTTTAGCATAATCTTTTTTGTGAGCAAACCAGTTACTGTCCCAACCTCGTGTGATACCTAATCTTGCACCTATCGGATTTGTTTTCTGACCCATATTATTTTTTTAGCCTTTCTGTATGTAAGAAAGTATATTAATTTTATTCGGTTTCTAAATTGGCTTTTTTCTTAGGAGCCGCTTTTTTTGTTGCTGTCTTTTTAGGTGCAGCGACAGGAGCAACCTCTTTAATAACGGTTTCTTTTTTAGAAACTTTTACTTTTGTTTCAATAGCATCTGCCGAGTCTACAAAAACCGTGACGTGGTTACTACGCTTACGAACTCGATAGCCACGACCTTGTGGTGCAGGACGCATACGTTTGATAACTCTTGCAGCATCAACGAAAATAGTTTTTACTATTAGGGCAGTTTCATCTGCACCTTCGTTCTTTGACTTCCAGTTGCTTATGGCCGAAAGAATTAGTTTACGTAAAGGAACTGACGAGTGCTTGGGATTATGCTCCAAAACAGCTAGTGCCTTTTCTACCTTCATACCACGAACAAGATCTACTAATAAGCGCATCTTTCTTGGTGATGTAGGTTCATTATTTAATTTTGCTACTGCTTCCATTTTTATTTAGTTATTAGTTATTGGTTGTTAGTTTTTTGTTCACTGCGAACTATTGACTACTAACTGCTAACTGCTTTTATCCTTTTTTGTTTGAGTGACCTCTAAAATTCCTTGTTGGGGCAAATTCACCTAATTTGTGACCTACCATAAACTCCGTAACATACACCGGTATAAACTTATTACCATTGTGCACTGCGAAGGTTTGACCTACAAAATCAGGAGAAATTGTACTTCTTCTACTCCACGTCTTAATAACACCTTTCTTACTTTTCCCCTCAGCCATCGCAAGAATTTTAGCTTCTAGCTTTGCTTCTATGTAAGGACCTTTTTTTAATGAACGACTCATATTGTATCAGTTTTTTGTTTATTTCTCTAAAAAATTTCAGAGCATTTTAACAATGAAAATTACTTACTTAACTTCTTACCGTTTTTACGCTGGATGATCATTTTATCTGATCCTTTACCACGTGTACGAGTAATTTGACCTTTTGCATATTTACCTTTACGGCTACGTGGATGACCACCTGATGCTCTACCTTCACCACCACCCATCGGGTGATCTACGGGGTTCATCGCTACAGCTCTTGTACGTGGACGAACACCTTTCCAACGGTTACGACCTGCTTTACCTGCGCTTTCCAAACTATGATCGCTGTTAGAAACGACACCTACAGTTGCGTAGCAATTTATTAAGACTCTTCTTAACTCACCACTTGGCATTTTAAGAATCGCATATTTTTCTTCTTTGTTACTGAGTTGAGCTGATGTACCTGCACTTCTTACCAATATACCACCCTGTCCAGGCTGCATTTCAATATTATGAACGTTGGTACCAAGCGGCATGTTTTTAAACATCAATGCATTTCCTAATTCAGGAGCTACAGCATCACCACTCATTACACTTTGACCAACCTGTAAACCTGCCGGGGCAATAATATAACGCTTTTCACCATCAGCATAAGATAGCAAAGCTATAAATGCAGTACGGTTTGGATCATATTCAATTGTCTTTACAGTAGCAGGAATGTTTTTCTTATTTCTTTTAAAATCTACAAGACGATACATTGTCTTATTTCCACCACCCATATAACGCATACTTCTACGCCCTTGAGAGTTACGACCAGCTGTATTTTTCTGAGCTTCAAGCAAAGATTTTTCAGGGATGTTCGTTGTTATTTCAGCATAAGCGTTACCAATTCTCCATCTGGTACCGGCTGTGGTTGGTTTGTATTTTCTAAGTGGCATGTTATTTTATGTTTCAGACTTTGCGGCGCTGATAGCCATTCTTAATAATATGTATGAGATCTTAATTCTTAACCTGCACTGTATACGTCAATGGTTTCACCTTGAGCTACAGTAACAATTGCCTTTTTCTTTGCTGGCTTACGCCCTACAATAAAACCTGCTTTGGTATATTTTGCCTTAAGTTTTGATGGAACAACTTGTGTGTTAACCATCTCTACTTGTACACCGTAAAACAATTCTACAGCTTTTTTAATTTCAAGTTTGTTTGCCTTTCTGTCCACTATAAAAGTGAAGCGGTTCATTTTCTCAGCTTGCTTGTTAGCTTTCTCAGATAATACAGGCTTAATTAATACGTCAGACGGTTTCATAATTCTTTATTTTCAAATGTACAAACGTGCAATTATGCAGATTTATACATCTCGTTTATTATTTTTTTAAGCTTCTTCTGATTCTTCTACTTCTGCAGAAAATAATTTTGCTGCACTTTCAGATAATACCAGAACATTTGCGTTAAGAATATCATATGTGTTCATATCGCTGATAACAGTTCCATTTACACCGGGTACATTACGTAGACTTAAATAAAAATTGTCATTGTATTCAGGAACTACAAACAAAGATTTTTTACGACCTATGTTTAAACTTTTGAGAACACCTGTAAAGGTTTTGGTTTTTGGAACATCCATTACCAAATCTTCAAGTACAACAATGTTGTTCTCTTTTGCTTTGTAGGCAAGTGCACTCATTTTAGCAAGATCTTTCACCTTACGGTTAAGCTTGATATCATATTTGTGCGGCTTTGGACCAAAAATGGTACCACCACCTTTATATATAGGGCTACGTAAATTACCTTTACGAGCACCACCTGTACCCTTTTGCTTGTGAAGTTTTTTAGACGAACCCTGTACTTCCGCTCTTGTTTTTACTTTGTGTGTACCTTGACGTCGAGCGCCCATGTACTGCTTTACAGCTAAGTATAAAACATGATCATTTGGTTCGATTCCAAAAATTTCTTCCGGTAATTCAACCGTTCTTCCGGTCTTTTCTCCTTTTGCGTTTATTATATCGAGTTGCATAATTATTTCTGTATTAAAACGATTGAACCAATATGGCCCGGAACCGAACCACTAACCAAAATGTAATTTTTTTCTGCGAAAATTTTCACTACTTTAAGTCCTTTCATTTTCACTCTATCGCCGCCCATACGACCGCCCATGCGCATACCTTTAAATACACGACTGGCATCAGATGAGTTACCGATAGAACCCGGTGCTCTTGAACGATCATGCTGACCATGAGATTGTCCCCCAACACCGCTAAAGCCATGACGTTTAACGACACCTTGAAAACCTTTACCTTTTGTAGTACCTACAACTTCGATACTATCGCCTTCGGCAAAAATATCTATGGTAATAATTTCACCTACATTTTCATCTGGTTCGCTATCGCGGATTTCTTTTACTATTTTCTTCGGAGCTGTATTAGCTTTTGCAAAGTGTGCAATTTCCGATTTCAGGGAGTGCTTCTCTTTCTTGTCACCAAAGGCGATCTGGAGAGCGTTGTATCCGTCTGTGGCAACGGTCTTTTTCTGTGTAACTACACATGGTCCTGCCTCAATGATGGTAACCGCAGTTTGCTTGCCGGTTGCATCGAAGATACTGGTCATGCCAATTTTCTTTCCAATAATACTTTTCATTGTATCTTATTTTTATCCAGCGCTACATTCGTATAAACTTTTCAGCTTTACAATCCGTAGATGGATGTTTAATTTTCTTTTAAGAACTTACCTTTTGCCTTTCTCCAATAATGGAGAAGGTTCATTAGGCCTTTATTTCAACGTCTACACCACTTGGCAAATCCAGTTTGCTTAGTGCATCTACTGTACGACTGCTACTTGTGTAAATGTCCAACAAACGCTTGTGCGTACACAATTGAAACTGCTCACGAGCCTTCTTGTTTACGTGAGGAGAACGAAGTACGGTAAAAATTTTCTTTTGAGTAGGAAGAGGAATTGGTCCTGTTACTACTGCACCTGTACTGCGTACTGTCTTTACAATCTTTTCAGCCGACTTATCTACTAAGTTATGGTCGTAAGACTGTAATTTTATTCTGATTCGTTGTGACATATATAAAGAACTTTAAAATTCCGTTTTTTAATTGGAATGCAAAAGTAAGAGATGTATTTTAAATGGCAAAGTTTTTTAAATGTTTTTTTCTTTAAAAGTTAAAATAGACTTCTTTGAAACCAATAAAAGTTCTTTGTTAGGATATTTTTATAGGTTGAAAATAATTCAAAAATTTTATTCTGCATTAACTGATCCTCCGCTACTTACATGTTTTACTACAGAAGCTGCACCAGCATTATATTTTACATTGCCGCCACTGCTTGCATTTGCATTTATACCTACGCTTGCAAAAACTGTTATTTCGGCACCACTGCTTGCAGATGCTGAAACATTTTCTGCCTTCAAAGCAATTAGATTAACCTTACTGCCACTGCTTGACTGGGCAGTTAAATTTTTTGTACGACCAGTTAAAATGATATCTGCACCACTGCTTGCATCTGCAGAAATTACGGGTGCATCTACATTTACATTTATAAGCGAGCCGCTGCTTGCCACAAAAGTTACTTTTTCAGTATTTGTAAGAATTTCAGAACTTCTTATTTCAGCAGATGCAGAAGTTGTAAGTTTTTTAATAGCGGGTACAATTAAATGAATATGTATTGTAGCATTTCTTAAATTATTAAGTCCTTTTAGTTTAATGTTTAAATTGTTATCTGATACATTGGTTACAACAAAGGGCATTATATTATCATCCGCTTCAATAATCAATGATGGTATTAAACCGATTTTTACATCAACTTTAATGGATCCAGATACATTAACAGAAGTAATCTCCGATACTTGTCGTGTTTCTTTTATCAAATTTCCGCTTCCCCTGATTCCATTTTTGCAGCTAATAACTGAAATCGTAATTATAAAAAAATATAAATATTTCATGTTTCACGTTTTAAAAGTAAAAATATGTAAACGAATCTTTTTAATACCTACCGTTTGTAAAAACTTTTTAAACTGTATTATTATCAATCTAATTTAAAATTTTGAGAGACTAAATATTTACATTTGCCGAAATGATGACAGATAAAATTTTAATACTCGATTTTGGCTCTCAATATACCCAACTCATTGCCCGTGTAGTAAGGGAAGCCAGTGTTTTTTGCGAAATAATTCCTTTCAATAAAAAGATAGAGTTTGACGATACTATTAAAGGGGTAATTCTTTCAGGCTCACCGTGTAGCGTAAACGAAGCAGATGCACCCGAAGTTGATATTGCAGCCATTGCAAAGAAAGTTCCTATATTGGGCATATGTTATGGTGCACAATTAACAGCCAAAATGTATGGTGGCCATGTTTCAAAAAGTAATAAACGGGAATATGGTCGAGCCACTTTAGAAATTACACAACAAACATTGATTACTGAGGGCATTATAAATAACTCACATGTTTGGATGAGCCACAGTGATACGGTGCAAAGCTTACCATCAGGGTTTAAAATAATTGGTAAAACAGATAATATCGCTATAGCTGCGTTTGAAAATGAAGCTTCAAACGAAAACAAAATAGTCGGGCTACAATTTCATCCAGAAGTGTACCATTCTGCCGAAGGCAAAAAAATAATTGAAAACTTTTTAGTTAAAATCTGCAAATGTAAAAAAGACTGGACAGCCGCTCATTTTATTACAGAAACAGTCGCAAAGTTAAAAGAACAGCTTGGCGACAGTAAAGTAGTGATGGGGTTGAGCGGTGGAGTAGACAGTACAGTTGCAGCAACCTTATTGCACAAAGCTATAGGCGAAAATTTGTATGGTATTTTTGTAAATAATGGTGTGTTGCGAAAAGATGAATTTGAGGAGGTTTTGGAGATTTACAAAGAACTGGGTCTAAATGTGAAGGGTGTAGATGCGTCTCAACTGTTTTATGATAACCTTTCCGGAAAAACGGATCCTGAAGAAAAAAGGAAAGCCATCGGCAGCAGTTTTATTGATGTGTTTGATGACGAAGCTAAAAAAATTACAGGAATCAGTTATTTAGGTCAAGGCACTATTTATCCCGATGTCATTGAATCTGCTGCTGTTCATGGTCCCGCAGTAACAATTAAATCACACCACAATGTTGGAGGCTTACCTGCAAAAATGAATCTTAAAATTGTGGAACCGTTACGTTCCTTATTTAAAGATGAAGTAAGAAAAATTGGTACTGAAATGGGCATACCTGCCCGCATGCTGGCAAGGCATCCTTTCCCAGGTCCGGGGCTTGCTATTAGAATTTTGGGCGAGGTAACAAAAGAAAAGGTACAGTTATTGCAAGAAGCAGATTTTATATATACATCACTTTTAAAAAAACATAATTTGTATGATAAAGTTTGGCAAGCGGGTACTATTTTACTCCCGGTAAAAACAGTTGGAGTAATGGGAGATGAAAGAACTTATGAATTTACCGTTGCATTAAGAGCAGTAACTTCTGTAGATGGAATGACGGCCGATTGGGCACATTTACCCTATGATTTTCTTGCAGAGGTAAGCAATGAAATTATAAATAATGTAAAAGGAATTAATAGGGTTGTATACGATATTAGTAGCAAACCTCCTGCAACTATTGAGTGGGAATGAGTATAAAGGTATTTAATTGGCTAGGTAGATTTTTAAAAAATGATCATGAAAAAAAGTATACCATTTATTCTAGGATTTGTATTATTGGTTTTTTTTAGAAGCTCTGGACAACAGGCTCCCTTAAAAACGTATCGAATTGGTATTTTCTCGGCGCTTTATTTGGATTCTGTATTTACAAATAACGAATATAATTATGGTAAGAAGTTTCCAAAATTTACTCAACAGGGTCTTAATTTTGTGCAGGGAGCAGAAATAGCATTAGACAGTTTACCGTTACCCAATGGAAATGTAATTGCTACAGTTTTTGATTCAAAAGCAAATTTAAATAATATTCCTTGGTTAATAAATAATCACAAACTCGATAGTTTAGACCTAATAATTGGATCTGTAAAAGATATTGAATTCTTGGATCTGGCTAAATTTGCAAAGCAAAAAAATATCCCTTTTATATCATCTATTTATCCAAATGATGGTGGAATTGTTGAAAATCCTTTTCTAGTAATTGTAAATCCTACATTAAAAGCCCATTGCGAAACTATATACAGTTATTTATTGCAAAGTCATGGCACAGATAAGATTTTTCTTTGTAGAAAAACAGGCTCACAGGAAGATAAAATAGCCGACTATTTTAAATCAATAAATGGTACCGAAGGAAAACCTTTACTAAATATTCAGACATTAAATTTTGAAGATGATTTTAGCAAACTTGCGAACAATCTCGATAGCAATCGCAAAACAATTATTATTGGTGCGAGTTTAAACGAAACCTTTACTATGGGTTTGGTAAATTCAGCTTACCAATTAAAAAAAAGTTACCCCATAGAAATAATAGGAATGCCTAACTGGGATGCGTTTTTATTTTTAAAGAAATCAACTTTAAAAGATTTTCCGGTATACTATACAACTGCCTTCATTAACAATAAGGCGAATTCGTTTACAAAAGAAATTATTCAGGTATACGCAAAGAAATTTAAAGGTGTTCCCTCAGATATGGCTTATAAAGGATTTGAATCAGTATATATTTTTGCAAGATTAATAACCAGATATCCGAATGATTTTATGAGTCACTTAAATGAGTATGCTTATAAAGTATTTAACGATTATAATTTTAAGGCAGTTTATGTAAATAAGAAAACAAAAATTCCTGACTACTTTGAAAATAAACGTCTTTATTTCATGAAAATTTTAAACGGAAAAACGAGTAAAGTTTGGTAGGTAATAATTTGTCTTAAAAATTAATTAGTTTATAAGAAAGGTTATTCGATCCACAAATTACCAATTGAATAGGTTTTTGCTTGTCCTCTGATAATTACTCTATCGCCATTCAATGTACAATATAATTTACCTTCTCTTTCTGAAATTTGCATAGCAAATAATTCATTTTTTTTAAGTTTTGATGCCCAATATGGAACAAGTGAACAGTGTGCAGACCCAGTAACAGGGTCTTCTAAAATGGCAGCCTGAGGTGTAAAGAATCTAGATACGAAATCACAATTATCTCCTTTTGCTGTAACAATTACTCCACCTGTTCCGAGGTTTATTTCATCAAAAGAATTCCTGTCAATTTTAATATTTTTAATCTGAGTCTCATTATCATAAACTAATACAAAATCTCTTGATTTTAAAACCTCTTTCGGTTGAATATTTAAGGACTGTGTAATATTTATGGGAAGAAGTACCGGCTCGGGCATTCTGGAAGGAAAATCTAAGTTATAAAAATCATTATCAACAGTAACGGTAAGATCTCCACTTAATGTTTCAAAAACTATTTTGTTACTTATATAATTGAGAATTGTTTTTAAACAATGTGCTGAAGCAAGGGTAGCGTGACCGCATAAGTCCATTTCAACTTCCTGTGTAAACCAACGTAAATGTATCTTCTCTCCACTGTTTATAAAAAAAGCTGTTTCGGCAACTGCATTTTCCTGCGCAATTTTTAATAGAATATCGTCATCAAGCCATTCTGTTAAAGGAACAACACACGCAGAATTTCCACCAAATATTTTATTTGTAAAAGCGTCTATTTGATAAAGATTGAGTTTCATTAAATTTGATAATTTTATACTAATTTGCTTAAATAATTCCGAATCACTATTTTTGAGTAACCAAACTTATAAATATGGCTTACTCAATAGATTTGACAAAAGAAGAAGTATTGACATTAAAGAAACTCCGCCGCACAGAGAAAGACGGAAAAAT
>JANXTG010000151.1 GCA_025352525.1 Ferruginibacter sp. | reverse complement strand
CAAACGAACTATTATTGGAATATTAATATTGCCAATACTTGTGTAAGCATCAATAACTCCCTGTGCTACACGATCGCAGCGAACAATACCACCAAAAATATTTATTAGAATTGCTTTTACTTTCGGGTCTTTCATTATTATACGAAAACCTGCCTCTACAGTTTGTGCATTTGCTGTACCACCTACATCCAAAAAGTTTGCAGGCTCACCGCCACTTAATTTTATCATATCCATCGTTGCCATTGCAAGCCCGGCACCATTAACCATACAGCCAACATTGCCGTCTAATTTTACAAAATTCAAATTGTATTTTCCGGCTTCAACTTCTGTAGGATCTTCTTCACTAACATCACGCAAGGCCATAATATCTGCATGGCGCATCAAAGCATTGTCATCAACATTCATCTTACAGTCAACGGCAATAATTTTTTCATCGCTTGTTTTAAATAATGGATTTATTTCCAGCATTCCACAATCTAAACCAACGTAAGCAGTGTATATATTGGTAACAAACTTTACACAGTTTTTTAAAGCTTCGCCTGATAAACCTAAATTAAAAGCAATTTTACGTGCCTGAAATGCCTGTAAAGTTCCGCTTGGATGAACCCATTCTTTAAATATTTTTTCAGGTGTATTATGTGCTACATCTTCAATGTTCATACCTCCTTCAGTGCTGTACATGATTACATTTTCACCTTTCGTTCTGTCTAATAAAATAGATAGATAAAATTCCTTCACAGGGTTAGCACCATCATAATAAACATCTTGAGCTATCAAAATTTTATTTACCACTTTCCCTGCTTCGCCGGTTTGTATAGTTACCAGTGTTCCTCCCAACAAATTCGTTGAAATTCGGGTTACATCTTCAGCACTTTTTGCAACTGCAACACCACGTTGTTCTTTACCTACAATATTTCCTTTACCACGTCCACCCGCATGAATCTGCGCTTTTACAACTGCGAATTTGCTGCCGTACTGTGTATTTATAAAACGATAAGCTTCTTCTGCTTCCGCAACTGTGCTGCACGCCACCCCTTCCTGCACAGGCACGTTGTATTTTTTCAATAATTCCTTTGCCTGATATTCATGAAGATTCATACTGTAAAATTTTTGCGAAGATAGTGAAAAACAATACCCAAGTTTTTTGAAAATCAGTTTTATCAGTTATCATCTTTTAAAGTAATTAGTGCAGTAATTATTGTTTTTTTTGTAAAACTTAAAAGGTTTTTGTTGAGCGAACAAAGAAGCAGCTATTTGGATCTTTATTGGCGACGCTCCATTCATCCTTTCATCTTCATTCATCTTTTTTCTTTGCAACATTATTTATCCTATGTTAAAAAGAAAAGTATCGATTAATAAAACAAAATGAAACATCGTATTTTTGAATTATTTTAAAAATTATTTCAACCTTTCAAAAATAAAAAAATTAATGTCAGCAGGTTTACAAAAAATAGAATCAGCAGTTGCGTTTATAAAAAATTTATACAAAGAAACACCGGTTGTAGGAATAGTGTTGGGCAGTGGTTTGGGAAGTTTCATCGAAGAAATAAAAATTGAAAAAGAAATTGCTTACGCCGATATTCCTCATTTTCCTGTAAGCACTGTAAAGGGTCACAGCGGCAAATTAATTTTTGGAGAACTCTCAGGCAAAAAAGTAGTAGCAATGGCGGGCCGCTTTCATTATTACGAAGGGTACTCAACAGAAGAAGTTGTTTTTCCAATTAGAGTAATGAAGTATTTGGGTATCTCAACTTTGCTCATCAGCAACGCTGCGGGAGGTATGAACAAAACTTTTAAAGTAGGGGATTTAATGATTATTAATGACCATATCAGCACCCTGACAATAAATTCATTAATTGGTAAAAATGAAGATGCATTTGGCACCCGGTTCCCTGATATGAGTGAACCTTACCGAAAAGATTTAATTGAGAAAGCGCAGTTAATTGCTGTGACAGCAAACTACGAAGTTAAACAAGGCGTTTATGTTGGTGTTACCGGTCCAACCTTTGAAACCCGTGCAGAATATAAAATGCTTCATATATTAGGAGGCGATGCAGTTGGTATGAGCACCGTACAGGAAGTGATAGCCGCTGTTCATATGGGTTTGCCGGTTTTTGCCATGAGTGTTATTACAGACATTGGTATTAGAGAAGAAGAAAATACCATTACCCACGAAGAAGTTTTACAGGCCGCAAAAGATGCCGAACCTAAGCTAACTCATATTTTTAAAGAGCTGATTGGAGCTATATAATTTTCATGAAAAAAGTATCCTTATATTTCTTTTTTTATTTTATTGCAGCAACTGTATTTTGCCAATTGCCGGGTGGGCGTATGAGAGAAGTTTTAGATGCAAAACGTTCTCAAACCAATTCTCGTGGATCTGATACCACTAAAAGAAAAAATAACAATAAACTTGATACACTTGGTTTTGAACACAGGGATGATCTGGCAGATTCAATTTCGATAAGTTTTAGGTATTTAGACTCTGTAAGAAGATACCCGATCGATTCTTCTGTAAATGATTTTGATAAATATTATTCAGTCCCTACATCTTACCAATACCTTGGCAATAACGGTCAGGCGGCATTTCCACTTATATTTATACCATTTAATAAGCCAGGATGGGATGGGGGCTTTCATGCATTTGATATATATAAATTTAAACTGGAAGATACAAAACAGTATAAAACTACAGGGCCTTTTTCTATGATTGGCTATCAGCTTGCCAGTGGGAGGGAACAAATGATACAGGCATTGCATACCCAAAATCCACGACCAAATATTAATATCGGTTTTGAATACAGGCTGATAAGTGCGCCGGGCTTTTTTGTTACCCAAAATACCAACCATAATAATGTGCGGCTGTTCAGTAATTATCAGGGTAAAAGAAAAAGATACAACGGTTCATTTATTTACATATCAAATTCATTAAAAGCTTCAGAAAACGGCGGTATTACATCAGATGTACTTTTGCTCGATCCAAACAAAAAATCAAGGTTTAGCATTCCTGTAAACTTGGGCGGCGCATTACCTTATGAGCCGAATCCTTTTCAGGCTTCTGTAAAAACAGGAAATACTTACAAGGAAAAAATATTTTTTCTGCGCCAGAGTTATGATATGGGTAAAAGAGATTCCATTGCTATAAATGATTCCACGAAAGAGTATTTATTTTACCCAAAACTTAGGTTACAACATACTTTTACAGCTTCAACAAATACCTATCTTTTTAAAGATGCAGTTGCCGATTCTATACTTTACAAAAACTGGTACGGCATAACTTTACCAAAGCAAAGTGATACTTTTCAGTTGTATGAAAAATGGCAATCTGTTACCAATGATTTTTCATTGATACAATTTCCTGATACTAAAAATGCTGCCCAGTTTTTTTTAGCAGGGGCTAGTCTGCAAATGCTAAAAGCTAATTTAAAAACGGGTAATTATAATTTTTATAATATTCTTTTGCATGGAGAATACAGAAACCGAACCCGTAATAAATTGTGGGATGTGCTGTTAAAAGGAGAATATTATTTAAACGGATTAAACAGCGGCGATTATAGTGTACAAGGTAGTATTGGACGATATTTAAATAAAAAATTAGGTGATGTAAATTTTTATTTCAGCAATGTAAACCGCACACCTTCCTTTATATTTGACAACCGGTCTTCCTTTAATTTAGGTAATATTAACAGCTACAAAAAAGAGAACATTACTTCGTTCGGTGCTACTGCAAGTAACCCGTTTATAAAATTTGGCTTTAATAATTATCTGTTAACGAATTACAGTTATTTTAAAAATTATTATCAAACGGCGCAGTATAATAAACCGATTAATATTCTACAGGTTTTTGCTTCAAAAAAGATAAAACTTAAAAAGAATTTCTTTTATTACGCTGATGCAACATTACAGCAAACTGATAAAGCTTCGCCTGTAAAACTCCCTTTTATTTATACAAGAAGCAGGATAGCTTTTGAAGGAAGTTTATTTAAAAATTTAAGAATCAGTACAGGTTTGGAAATGCGTTATTATACTCCTTATAAAGCAAATAATTATTCACCGTTGTTAGGTCAGTTTAGTCCGCAGGATACGGTTACAATTAAGAACAGACCGGATATTGCAGCTTTTTTAAACTTTAGAATAAAAGGATTTTCAGCATTTTTACGGGCAGAAAATTTAAACACCATAAACTTTACAAATGGGTTTGGCTTTGTAGATAATAATTTTGCGGCACCACACTATCCAACGCAGGGGCTAATGATTAGGTTTGGAATTAGGTGGTGGTTTGTAAATTAATAAGTGACTTTTCTATTCCTTTTTCCGAGGTAATAATGCCAGAGTAAAAATGTAGCTGCAGATCTGTGAGGACTCCACGATTGGGTGAATGTTTCCATTTCATTTTTATCGTGAATATTAAATAATTCTTTAATTGTATTTACAACTGCAATGTCCCCTAATGGTATAATATCGGTCGATTGAAGGCAAAATATTAGGTACACATCAATGGTCCAGTTTCCAATTCCTTTTATTTTAATGAGTTCTTCTCTCACAGTATCAGGGCTTTTAAATGGCAGGCTTTCAATTTCAATATCTTTATTTATTACAGCACTTGCCAAACCTTTTATATAAGATGTTTTTTGGCGGCTTACACCACATGATCGGTAATCTTCATCAGATAGTGCAAGTAAATAATTTGGTGTGAAAGATTTTACAGCATTTTTTAACTTTAAAAAAGTGGCCTTGGCTGAATCGATGGAAACCTGCTGTTCTAAAATCAACAATGCGAGTGTTTCAAAACCCTGGGGTCGTGAAGGAATAGCAGGAATACCGAATTGCTCAATTATTAATGCAAAAACTTTATCTTTTTTACTGAGATATTTTATTGCTTTTTGCATTGTTGCAGATTATTAAGATTCATTTCTTAAAGTTCTAAATTTAATTTGTTACAGGTTTCTGTAATGATTTGCTGCTGGTAATTTCTTAATTTAATTTCGGTGTATGGCATTGTTAAAAGTGATTTTTTTAATCCTCTTAAAATAAATTCTGCTGTAGTTTCTCCGTAATCTTTTACTATAATATCACTTATCTTTTTACAGTTATTTTCAACTGTTTCTTTTGATGGGGCTTTGTAATAATTTCGTTCTACGTTATTTTCATATATTTTTTTAGCCGGAAAATTTTCTATGTTTTCATCAATTGAAAAAACTGCATCATAAAAAAGTTGTTTGTTGGTATCATCATTTAATAATTTTCCACAATAGCCTTTTTTAAATGGATGGTTCAGAAAAATATTTTTGTTCTCTATAATTTCTTCCAATATACCATCTGCTACAACCTGGAATGGCGGTAGGTTATATTGCTCGGCAATTTTATTGCGAAGATGAAAAAGTTTAAGCAATTCACTTTGATGGTAATTGCTGTTGGTAGCTTTTTGCTTTGCTGAAAGTTTTACGGTATACATAGTTGCAACAACGTCTTCACACAAAATATTTTCTTCTTCAATCATTGAAGCAACTCCCTTTTCCTCAGCTTTTTTATTAAAAATAGCTTTTAATTTTAGCAGCCATATTACATCATTGCTTGCATAAATCTGTTGTGCTTTGCTAAGGGGTCTTGGTCGCCAATTAGATCTTTGCATGCTCTTATCGACTTCTACATTAAACATAACTTTTATTAGATCAGAAAAGGAATTGGCATTATTGTTACAGAGTTTAGCTGCAATCTGCAGGTCATAAATATTTTTAATATGGCAGCCATTTAGTTTTAAAAGTTGAATATCTTCAGATGAGGAATAAACTACCTTGCAGATTGAAGGATCTTCAAAAACAATCCATAAAGAGGAAAGATCTTTTAATGCCAAGGGATCTATTAAGTAACAGGTTTCGCCATCAAATATTTGTAAAAGGAAAAGCTTAAATCCATATTCCCTGCAAAATCTATCAAATTCGGTATCAAAACCAAAAGCAGTTTTTTTCTTTAATTTATCTGTAAGTTTTACAAGTTCAGCTTCTGTATTAATAAACTTAATATTGATCCCATTCTTGTCTATAATTTCTACATTCATTTCTACACTATTTTGTTTAAGTATTCAATCAAAAAAATTTAAACCAAGCTGTTTGTTTTATTCTGATTTAAACAGATCTTAATAAATGGCAATAACTTTATTTGACTATAAATAATTTAGTCTGTAAAGATAATTTTTAAATAAATCAATTAAGTGAAGTTAATAATCTGTCTATCTTTTTGTATCATATTTTTTATGGTTTCCTCAGCTATAGCTCAGCCGCAGCCAATAATTTCCACCTTTAAGGAATATACAGCATCGATTAAAATAAATGATAAAAATGAAATGATCAATCTGCAAAAAATTATTCCTAAAATTATTTTTGATCTCAAATACAATTCTGCAAATAATTTTACCAAAAGAAAATTATACAAATCTGCTACTACAACATACCTCCGTAAAGATCCAGCTGCTGCTTTGTTGTTGGTACAGGAAATTTTAAAAAAAATGGGTTTAGGTTTAAAAATATTTGATGCATACCGCCCATATTCTGTTACAAAATTAATGTGGGATATTGTGCATGATGAACGCTATGTAGCAAATTCAAAAAATGGTAGCGGGCATAATAGGGGAGTTGCTGTTGATTTAACTTTGGTAAATCTATCTACGGGCAAAGAATTAAATATGGGAACTGCCTTTGATAATTTTACGGATACAGCTCACCATACATTTACTAAAAATCTATCACCTGAAATCATCGCAAATAGAACACTTCTAAAATCTACCATGGAAAAATTTGGTTTTAAAAGTCTCGAAACAGAATGGTGGCATTACTCGTGGAAATCAAATGAAATATACGATGTGATGGATATTAATTTAAAAAAACTGATCAGAAAAATGAGATAATAGATTTAGATTTTAAAAATTACAACCATACTTTCTATACAACCTTTTTCATTTTTGCCTTTTAAAAATCTAGCTTCGCACCGCTTGGTTTTAAGACAAATTATACCTGCCGATCTAAATGAGATATTTACTTTGCGAAGTGATGCAGATTTAATGAAATTTATACCCCGACCACTTTGTAAGGATGTTAATGACGCACTGGTTCATATAAATATGATTCAGCAAAAGCTGGAAACCAATGAAGGGATTAACTGGGCAATTACTTTAAAGGGTAACAATATATTAATTGGAATTATTGGCCATTACCAAATTAAATGGGAACATTTTAGATCTGAAATTGGCTATATGCTTGCGCCGGAATTTAAAGGGAAAGGAATTATAACAGAAGCTGTGCAATTAATTGTTGAGTATGGTTTTAATGAAATGAATGTGCATTCCCTTGAAGCCGTTATTGATCCGGAAAACATCGCATCAGCAAGGGTTTTAGAGAAAAATAATTTTATTAAGGAAGCCCATTTAAAAGAGAATGGATTTTTTGATGGCAGGTTTATAGATGCTGTTATTTATTCACTTTTAAAACCAACAGCAAAATAGCAGCTACATATTTTAATATCCTCGGGCATCATCATCGCCTCTTTTGTCGGCAACTGCAGTTATTACTATTTTGTTATTAGATTTTTTACTCTTCTCAATTTTTATTAATTCGGTTCTTCCAATAGTACCTCGTTCTGTTATTTTATAACCCATTTCTAGAAGTTTGGTTTGTACGCTCTTTTCAAAGTCTTTTTCAACATAAATAACATCAGGCTGCCATTGGTGGTGAAATTTAGGTTTGTTTACTGCATCTTCAGCGCTCATTTTATAATCTACAATATTTATAATACTTTGAAACAAACTTGTAGGGATAGTGGTGCCACCCGGTGTGCCCACAACAATATATGGTTGATTGTTTTTTAGCACTATGGTCGGCGTCATGCTGCTCAGCATACGTTTGCCAGGTGCAATAGCGTTTTTGTCGTTGCCTATTGCACCATACATATTTGGAACGCCCGGCTTCACACTAAAATCATCCATTTCATTGTTCATTACAAAACCAGCCCCGCTAATAATTGTCTTACTTCCAAAATGATCATTCAATGTAGTAGTAACGGCTACTGCATTTCCCTCTGCATCTGTAATGCTGATGTGCGTGGTTTCTTCACTTTCTTTAATTTGTCCGGGTTTAACATTACTACTGTTGCCTGCCTGGTCTGCAACATAATCTGCCATTCTGTTTTTTAAATATTTTTCACTAACAAGTGTCTTCACGGGCACTTTTACAAAATCTTCATCGCCCATAAATTCTGCACGGTCTGCAAAAGCTCTGCGTTCTGCTTCAACAATAAGCTGTATACTTTCCGCAGAATGAAAAGGGTATGAATCCAATTTCTTTTGTTGTGTCATTTTAAATAACTGCTGTAAAATAATTCCGCCACTGCTCGGTAAAGGCATTGTAATTACCTGATAATTTTTATAAGGGAATTGCATTGCTACTCTTTCTTTGACTTTATAATTTTTTAAATCTTTTTCAGTAATAATACCATTGCCACTGCTCATTTCTGCTGCAATAAGCTTTGCTGTTTCTCCTTCGTAAAAACCTTTTAGTCCAAAATCTCTAATTCTTTTTAAGGTGTTTGCAAGTTCTGTCTGTATTAAAATATCGCCTGCCTTCCACTGAATATCTCTTACAAATGCAACTTTGTTTTTATTGTTTCTTAAGAAAACGGAACGGCTGTTATTAAAATCTTCAGCCTGTGCTTTTGTTAGTGCAAACCCCTTATCAGCAAGGGTTATAGCTTCTGCTATTAAAGTTGAGAAAGGAAGTTTGGCATATTTAAGCGTTGCAAACAATCCCGCAACAGTTCCAGGAACACCACTTGCAAGTCTTCCTTCCATGCTCAGAATAGTTACCGCATTTCTGGCACTGTCCAGGTACATATCTTTAGTAGCTTTTGCCGGTGCCGATTCTCTGTAATCAAGAGCAATATTTTTTCCTGCACTGGTATGTGCAACCATAAAACCACCGCCACCTAAATTTCCTGCACCGGGATAAACGACTGCCAGCGCCAGTTGTGTGGCAATTGCAGCATCAAAAGCATTACCACCTTTTTTCATTACTGCTATCCCCGCATTGCTGGCAAGAGTATGGGCAGATACTACAGCAGCTTTGTTAACAGTAATGTTTTTGGTATTGTTATATTTAAAATGAGTAACCTGCGCCTGTGTGCTGACAGCCAAATAAAACGACGCTAGAAATAATATTTTTTTCATAACCAAATGTAAGGTTTTGACATTGCAAATGCTTTTTACAATATTATATTTTAAAAAAGAAGTTTTGTGCTCATGTGCTAGGTAAAATAAAATCGTTTTTTATTTTTTTACAATTTAATTTCACAGCTATAACCATATATATATGTACAAACTAACCCTTGGCTTATTTTTCTGTGTACTCTCCTTTGTTAGTAATGCACAAAGCATTTCAACTCCAGATGCATTTCTGGGTTATAAACTCGGGAGCAAATTTACTGCACATTCTCGGCTTGTAAACTATTTTGAGACAGTAGCCAATGCACTACCGGATCAAATAAAACTTGAAAAATATGGTGAAACCAACGAAGGCAGACCATTGCTGATGGCAGTTATAGCATCCAAAGAAAACATGAAACGAATTGAAGAAATACGTAAAAACAATTTGCGGTTAACCGGTTTGTTGAAAGATGCCCCAGGTAATATTAATACGCCGGTAATTGTGTGGCTAAGCTACAATGTACATGGTAATGAGCCGAGTTCTTCTGAAGTTTCCATGAAAGTTTTATATGAAATATTAAGTGGTAAAAATTCATCTTTAAATGAATGGATGAAAAATACTGTAGTCATTATTGATCCATGTTTAAACCCTGATGGACGGGATAGATATGTAAACTGGCTTACACAGGTGATTGGAAAATTACCGAATGCTGATGTAAATGCAAGAGAACACGATGAACCTTGGCCGGGTGGCAGAAGCAACCATTATAATTTTGATCTAAACCGTGACTGGGCATGGCAAACACAAATAGAATCGCAAACCCGTTTGGCAAAATACCAGCAATGGATGCCGCAAATACATTGCGATTTTCATGAGCAATCTCCCAACTCACCTTATTATTTTGCACCTGCAGCAGAGCCTGTTCACGAAGCGGTAACGCAATGGCAGAAAGATTTTCAGGTTACCGTTGGTAAAAACCATGCTAAATATTTTGATGCCAATGGCTGGTTATTTTTTACAAAGCAATATTTTGATTTGTTTTATCCATCATATGGAGATACTTATCCCTTATTTAACGGAAGCGTTGGTATGACTTATGAGCAGGGTGGCAATAACAGCGGTGGTGTTGCTATAACTTTAGAGAATGGTGATACATTAACATTGGCAGATAGAATTGATCATCACTTTGCAACAAGTATTAGTACCATAGAAATAGCATCGGCTAATGCAAACAAACTTGTAGCTAATTTTAAAAAATATTTTGATGAAAGTAATGCAGGTTCAAACAATATTTTTAAAAGCTATGTTGTAAAAAGTACTAAAAACAGTAATATTTCTGCATTAAAAAATCTCCTACAAAAAAATGAAATAAGTTTTGGTTTTGCAACTGCAAACAACACTGTAAAAGGCTTCAATTATTTTAATCAGAAAGAAGAAAATTTTTCAGTTCAAAAAAATGATCTTGTAATAAATGCAGCACAACCAAAAGCTGCCTTATTAAAAGTATTATTTGAGCCTCAACCTAAACTTAATGACAGCGCCACTTACGATATAACAGCCTGGGCACTTCCTTATGCGTATGGTTTACAAACCTATGCAGCCAAAGAATTAATTGCTTCAAACAGAGATGAAAATATTACTGTTTCAACCTCCTCAGCAAATAGCAATGCATATGGATATGTGATAGCTTATAATGGTTTTAATGAAACAAAATTAGTTAGTGCATTGCTCGATGCAAATGTAAAATTGAGATTTGCTGAATCTGCTTTTGTCAATGATGATGAAAAGTACAGAGAAGGTAGTTTACTTGTTCTCCGTAAAGGGAATGAAGATAAAATTGGAAAAATAATTACTTTGTTTACGCAGTTTAAAAGTGATTTTAAAATTTTGTCCTCAGGCTTTTCGCAAAATGGATTTGATGCAGGTTCAAATAAAATTCATTTTGTAAAAAACCCTAATGTGGCATTACTTACAGGTGAAGGTGCATCATCAACAGGAGCGGGCGAAGTATGGCATCTGTTTGAGCAGGAACTGAATAAAAAAATTACGCTTATAAATGCAAAGGAGTTTGACAATACTGATTTTAAAAATTACAACACAATTATAATTCCTGATGGAAAGTATAAATTTTTAAACACAAAAGAGGCGGCTGCTTCGCTTAAACAATGGGTAAAAGATGGGGGAAAATTAATTGTTATGGAGAATGCAGTTAAACAAATTTCCGGACTTGATTGGGGAATTAAATTAAAAAAACTTCCTGAAGACAAAACAGATACAGCACTTGGTTATACTGCTATAAAAAAATATGCTGAACGAGAAAAAGAAAGTGTGACCAATAATATACCTGGCGCTATTTACAAGATGGAATTGGATAATACACATCCGCTTGGTTATGGATATCCAAATTATTATTACACCTTAAAATTAAATGAAAATGCTTACGAATATTTGAGGGAAGGATGGAACGTAGGCGTTATAAGAAAAACACAGCCTGTTGCAGGTTTTGTTGGTACTAAGGTAAAGGCTAATTTAAAAGATGCGGTTCTGTTAGGGGAATTGCCAATGGGTAAAGGCGCTGTTATTTTCTTTGCAGATAATCCACTGTTTAGAAGTTTTTGGGAAAATGGAAAAATGTTATTTACCAATGCAGTTTTTTTTATTGGTCAGTAATTAAAATTGGATAATGTGTTTAAAAATTAATTAAAAAATGAAGAAATTCTTTTTGCTTTTATCAGGTATTGTTTTTTTTGTATCTAACATAAATGCACAAGCACCTAGTACATTATCTGCTGCTGAAATTTTACAGCAAATGAAAAAACTTGAAGTTTTTGGAAGTGTATTATATGTAGCAGCACATCCTGATGATGAGAATACAAGACTACTTGCTTACCTGGCAAATGAAAGAAAATTTCGTACCGGTTATTTAAGTTTAACAAGAGGTGATGGCGGACAAAACTTAATTGGTGATGATCAGGGAATTGATCTTGGATTAATTCGTACGCAGGAACTTTTATCGGCACGTAGAATTGATGGTGCAGAACAGTTTTTTACCCGTGCGTTCGATTTTGGATACAGCAAAAATCCTGAAGAAGCCATGCGCTTATGGGGACATGATAAAATTTTATCTGATGTTGTTTGGGTAATCAGAAAATTTAAACCAGAGGTAATCATCACCCGTTTTCCAACAACCGGGGAAGGTGGTCATGGTCACCATACTGCATCAGCAATACTTGCAGGCGAAGCTTTTGACGCTGCAGCAGATGTAACAAAATTTCCTGAACAGCTAAAATATGTAACAGTATGGCAGGCAAAAAGATTGCTGTGGAATACATTTAATTTCGGTGGAAATAATACAACCCGGGAAGACCAGTTTAAAATTGATTGTGGAGTTTATAATCCAGTTCTTGGTAAAAGTTACGGAGAAATAGCGGCTGAAAGTCGCAGCAGGCATAAGAGTCAGGGTTTTGGTGTGCCTGCGCAACGGGGGAAATCTTTTGAATATTTTACCACCATAAAAGGGGAGAAGCCTACAAGTGATTTGATGGACGGCGTAGATTCAAGCGGATTTAAAACCGAAAAAGCCAAAGAATATTTTAGTATGGTTAAGGACATTATTACCGGATACGATTTTTTCAATCCCAAAAAGTCAATAAAAAATCTTGAGTCCCTTTGCAAAATGTATATTGAATCTAAATCTTTTATGACAAAAGATAAACAGGAACTTGCACAAAATTTAATAGCGCAATGTGCAGGGTTATTTATGGAGGCAACGGCAGTAAATCAGTTGAATGTTATTGGAGACAGCATCAAAATAAAGTTATCTTTTATAAATCGCTCAGGAGCTAATATTACAAGCGCATCAGCAGAAACTTTTGGCAAATTAGTATCTTTTAATAATACTTCTCTTAATGAAAATCAGGAAATACTTGAATCTATAAAACTTGATGAAAAATTAACAGCAACACAGCCTTATTTTTTAGAGAGACAAATGAACAGTGCTGCTTACGTTGCCGAGCAGGAAGATATAGGCAAACCTGAAAATCCGAACTATTTTGCTGATTTTAAAATCATCATTGATGGGACTTCTTACAATTACAGAAAACCTATAAAGTATAAATATACCGATCCTGTAAAAGGAGAGTTGTATGAACCTATACAACTAGTAAGTCCTGTTTTTATAAATGTGATACCGAATCTTGTAATCTTTTCCAACAGTAAAAAAGATCAAAAAAAACAGGTTGATTTTACCATTCAATCAAATAATAAATTGAATGAAAAAGTAAAATTTTATACAAATATTAATAAAGAACATAAGTTGGTTTCAGACACAATGATGTTGATGGAAAAAAATACCAAAACAAATATTTCAGCAATCTTTAATAGCGATGATTATAAAAATAACGAAACCGTTTCTGTTGGTGGGGAGCTTGTAACAGCTTCAATGAACGAACACCAATATACATCCCTTAAAAAAATAAGTTACGATCATATACCTGATGTTTTTTATAATTATCAGGATAAAATAAAAGTTTTAAAAATTGATTTAAAAACAGTTGGTACCAATGCAGGTTTCATTGCCGGCTCAGGCGATAAAGTGCCACAGGCATTGGAGCAGATGGGCTATAAAGTAACCATGCTTACAGAAAAAGATATTACTTCATCCAACTTAAAACAATTTGATGTGGTAATAACAGGCGTTCGTGCTTACAACATTCACGAATGGCTCAGTAATGTTTATCCGCTGTTAATGCAGTATGTAAAAGAAGGCGGTGTGCTGTTAACACAATACAATACAAACAATTCAATCGGCCCGGTAAAAGCCAATATTTCTCCATTTCCATTTACGATTAGCAGGAACAGAATTACTGATGAAACTGCTGTAGTAAATTTTTTATTGCCTAACCATCCAAGTTTAAATTACCCAAATAAAATAACTCAAAATGATTTTGAAGGTTGGATACAGGAGAGAAGTATTTACAATGCAGAACAAACCGATGTTGCTTACAAAAGAATAATCAGCATGAAAGATCCCGGTGAAGCTGAGCAGGACGGAAGCCTAATTGTGGCAGATTATGGCAAAGGTAAATATGTTTATACCGGGCTTGTATTTTTTAGAGAATTACCTGCTGCAGTGCCCGGCGCTTACAGATTGTTTGCAAATTTAATAGCCAAACCACAGAAGTAATATTTTATAACACTGCGTTGAATGAACATTATTGACTGGATTATACTGGTGTCTGTTTTATGTTGTATTGTTGTTTACGGCATTTACAAAAGCCGTACAACAAAAAATTTAGAAGGTTATTTTCTAAGCAACAGAAGTATGCCCTGGTATCTTGTACTGCTTAGTATTATGGGTACGCAGGCAAGTGCAATTACTTATCTAACAGGTCCAGGGCAGGCATACACAGATGGAATGAGGTTTGTGCAATATTATTTTGGTTTGCCTTTTGCCATGATTGTCATCAGTGTTTTTTTTGTTCCTGTTTTTAGCAAATTAAAAGTTTATACTGCATACGAATTTTTAGAAAAACGGTTCGATGTAAAAACCAGAACCTTCACTTCCTTTTTATTTTTAATTTCCAGGGGTTTAAGTACCGGCATAAGTATTTATGCACCGTCTCTTATTCTCTGTTCCATTATGGGGTGGAATATTTATTACACCAATATTTTAATGGGTGGTATTTTAATTATTTATACCATGAGCGGTGGCGCTAATGCAGTTGCGCATACCCAGAAACTACAGATGATCATTATTTTTATTTCTCTTTTTTTGATAGGCTACATAGCAGTAAGTATGTTGCCGACAGGGATGGGATTTAAAGAAGCAATAAAGGAAGCAGGAACTTATGGAAAAATGAATGTTATTACTACAGGCTTTACAGACAAAGGATTTGACTGGAAAGACAAATACAATATCTGGAGTGGACTGGTTGGTGGTTTTTTTCTTGCACTTAGTTATTTCGGTACCGACCATAGCCAGGTTGGAAAGTATTTAACCGGTAAGAATATTGCAGAAAGCAGAAAAGGATTACTTATTAATGGACTTGTAAAAGTACCTATGCAATTTTTAATTTTATTGATCGGTATTTTAATTTTTACTTTTTATCTCTATCACAAAGCACCTGTATATTTTGATGACACAAAAATAATAGCTGCTAACAAAACTTCATCAGCACCACAATTGCAAAAAATAACTGCAGACTATAATGATGCTGCTGTTCGTAAAGATGCGGCGGCTATGGCAGTGCAACGTTTAGCTTACAAAACCGAGCTTAAAAAAGCTTTGCCCGGTGATGATGCAAACGATACCAATTTTATTTTTCTTCGCTTTGTAAAAGATAATTTGCCCATCGGACTTACAGGATTATTGTTTGCTGTTATTTTTTTAAGTGCCTGGGGAAGTATTGCGGGTGCTTTAAACTCTTTGGCGGCCTGTAGCATGATAGACTTTCATCAAAAATTTTTTACTGCAGAAAAAACCTCTTTGCAGGATTATAAGACTTCGCAGTGGTACACTTTTGGCTGGGGAATATTCTGCATCGTTATTGCCATGTTCGCACAAAATATTGGGAACAGTTTAATTGAAGCAGTAAATATTTTGGGTTCCATATTTTATGGTGTAATTCTGGGTATTTTCTTAGTCGCTTTTTGGATAAAGCATGTGCAGGCAAATGCAGTTTTTATTGCTGCTTTAATATCTCAGATAGGCGTTATTGTTATATACAAAGCTGATATTATTTCTTTTTTGTGGCTGAATGTAATTGGAGTAGGTTTTGTAATTTTTATAAGTTTATTTATTCAACTATTTGCCCGAAACAAAAATGCCGCCTTTTAAAGGCGGCTTTTTTGTTGAAAGTTTATTTCTTATTTTAATTTTTTCATTAAATCTTCATTCATCTTTACATAATCTTCATTTTTTGCTTCACGTGCAAGTTCCAAAGATTTTTTTGAACTTGCCAAAGCAGCTTTTTTGTCACCCATTTCTTTCTCTATCTTAGCTTTGTAAAGCCACATGTAAAATGCTTTGGGATTTTCTGCAACTGCACCATTTATATTTTCTAAGGCCTTAGTACTGTTTTTATCATATTCGTTGTAAAACTGTGCTGCATTCCAAAAAGGTTTTTTTTCGCCCATCATCGCTTTTTCAAGAGAAGCTCGCATGCGGTCTTTAATTAAAGCAGTAATAGGAATTGCAACGGCCGTTTTATCCCACATAATTTGCAATTCACAACTTTCAGGTTTAATGTTTGCAAACTGCATTGTAAAACTTTCTGCAGCTTCTTTCATTTTCATTGTATTTACTTTAAAACGTACAACATCTTCAGTTTGTTTGTACCCATCAGATCCCCAGTTAGTGATTCCTTTATTTAAAATAATTTCCCAGCTGCCATCATTCGGTATGCTGTACAATGCATAAGATCCTGTATCAATTTTTTTGCCTCCAATCTCAACTGCATCATTAAATTTAATAATGGTAGCAGCATTTGCACCTGTACGCCAAACTGCATTGTAAGGAACAAGATCTCCAAATATTTTTCTGCCTTTTATTGATGGGCGGCTGTATGTAAGTTCAATACTGCCTAATGCAAAGTCCTGCTTTATGATTTGTGTTGGCGAAGGCGCAGGCATTTTTAATTGTGCACTTGCTATGTTGGCAGCGCAAAATAGAGAGAATGCAAATAATAGTTTTTTCATTTTTATTTTTTTTGATGGATGAAATGATTAATATTTATTTTATTGAAAATATACTTTAACTGTCTGATAAAAAATATGGTTGTTTGAAAACTGTATCTGCAATACCTTTTGTTGTCTTTCTGAAAAACCCTGTAACCCAAAAAGACCTGCCGCATTGCCTTTGTTTATGGCAATTTCAAGATATCCTGCTGCGTTAAATAATGCAACTTTTTCACCTTCAGGTACATCTGCATAGGTTTCACTTATTTTTTCTATGCTCTCATCTCTTTTAAATACAATAGAAAATTTTCTTCCCTTTCGCTGCTCTTCAAATTCTTCTTTACTGATGTTTACAATTACATTTTCAAAGTTATCAATAAAAATTATTTGCCCCTCAATCCAGTTATTGCCCAGCATTGGTTTCAATGGATTTTTTACCTTTATCGAAATATCGGGATACCCAATTTCAGCGAAAGGAATTCCTGAAGCCAGCTTACCAAATGCTTTTGCAAAAATACCGGTGCAGTATAATATGTTACGTGGCTGGTTTTTTTCTAATGTAAGTGCCGTAATTTTTTGAGGTTCTTCTTCCAGTATCATGGTGATAAGTCCATTATCTGCGCAGCCAATGTAATGACCATTGTGTTCTATAAAAAGAAGATGGTCACATTTTTCATCGAATAAATTAATAAGTATAAGATGGTAAGTACCAGGAGGAAAATTTCTTATGGCATTTCTGCACACATAAGCGGCCTGAGGATAATTAAAAGGAGAAAGCAAATGCGTTACATCTATAATATTAAAAGTAGGGTCAGCCTGCATTATCTGCCCCTTTATTGCGGCTGGCATAAAGTCCTGTAAACCTATATCGCTTGTGAGGGTTAACAACGGCATCTCGTAAAAAATAATTTAGCCTGCAATATAATCTACCCGCAGTTATTAAGCTATTTTACAAGCTTCCCATTTTTATAAAAAAAGTTTCTGGTAAGTCTGTCAGTTAAAGCTGCAAAAAATTTATTCATAAACACGGTACGTTTACCCGTAAAAGTCAGTATCAGCGTACGTTTTCTTTTTACAACAGCATTTAAAATTTGTTGTGCAACTTCTTCGGGCGACATCAATGCTTGTTCGTCCAGCGGGCTTTCTCCCTGTGCCTTCGCATGTTTATTTAAAGCGGCATTTCTGATATTGCTTTTGGTAAAGCCCGGTGCCACCCACATAGCATTTATACCGTCATCAAGTAATTCAGTTCTCACAGCTTCGAGCCAGCCGTTCAAAGCAAATTTGCTGGCGCTGTAACCGCTTCTGCCCGGCAAACCACGGTACCCCGCAATAGATGAAACGCCCACAATTGTACCTTTGGTTTTTAATAAACTGCTAAGTGCAAGTTTTGTGCAGTACACTGTCCCCAAATAATTTACTTCTATCAGTTTTTTAAAAATAGAAGCATCTGCATCTTTCAATTCCGCCCGCATAGAAATTCCGGCGTTGTTTATTAAAACATCAATCTCACCAAAACGCTGTAGCGTTTTTTCAATAAAATTTTTACAGTCATCGTAAACACTTACATCTGCAGCAATGCACAACAAAGGTTTATTCTGATTATTTTGTTGAAGTATATTTAATTTATCCTGGCTGCGTCCGCAGGTTGCAACATTTGCACCGGCAGCCAGCAAAAGTTCTGTAAGTGCTTTGCCAATTCCATCGCTTCCACCTGTGATGGCAACTGTTTTGCCTTTAAAAAAATCGTTCATAAAACAAATTTAAGGCATAAAAAAGAAGTTCATTATCTAAACTCTTTAAGTGAACTGGCTGGGACTCGAACCCAGGACCCTCCCGATTAAAAATCGGGATGCTCAACCGATAGAGCTGCCAATCATTTTTTCAATATAAATTCTGGATTTTTTCTTTTTAATTTCTAATTCTCTCTTTTTAGCAAGAGGCAAAGTTGCAAATGATTCTGAATATTTGTATATCCAAGGCAAACCAAGTGATGTAAATTTAGAATGCCCAATGTTATGTTCGTACAAACGCCTTTGCAAATCAATACATGCACCAACATAGTATTTGTCAAGTTTTTTTGAGAAAATGATAAAAATATGAGGCATAAAAAATCCTCAACTGTTGTTGAGGATTTTTTGTGAACTGGCTGGGACTCGAACCCAGGACCCATACATTAAAAGTGTATTGCTCTACCAACTGAGCTACCAATTCTTTTGTCCCTTTATTTCGATGGGAGTGCAAAAATAGGGCAAAAATGTTTTTAGACAAATTTATTTTCAAAACTTTTTTACCGAAATAAAATATTAGCTCATTAAATCAATGTGTACGGGCATTACAGACTATTTATTTTTTAAATAATTAATATTTTAAATGTTTTGGGGCTGTAAAAATATACCTTTTTTCAACTTTTATACGGGCTGTTTGCAGTACTCCTCATTCATTCGCAAGGGCTCATTCATTGTGGGGTACTACTTTCCATTCCGCAGCCCTTCAACTTTTGTAATTCTATTTAGCTGTACTTATACGTGCTTAATTTAAAAAATGCTTTTGGTCGTTAAAAACATTCTTTATTTATTCGAATATTATAAAATCATTAATCCACAACCTCTCAAATCACTATTTTCCAATCTTCCGGTTATTTCAAAATTATTATTTCTATATAATTTCCCCATATCATCTGTCGCAATAAAAGAACAACTGTAAATATTTGCTAAGTCAATAATATTTACTGCACCATTGCAAAACATTTCTTTTGAATTTTCCGCTGTGCAAATATCAAATGGATCATCTTCTTTTCTAATTAAAATTCGCATCCATGCGGGGCATTCAAAAATTCCTTCTTCTTTTGAATATGCCTGAGATAACAACTCTGTCATTCCATACTCTGAGTGAACGTTTGTAACGCCTAAATTTTTCTTAATTATTTCGTGCACTTCTTTTCGGGTCATTTCTTCCCGTCGGCCTTTCATACCGCCGGTTTCCATAGTAATTGTATTTTTTAATTGGAGCTTTTTTTGCTCTGCAAAATCGAGTAATGCATAAGTGACACCAAGTAATATTGTTGGCTGCAATTCTTTTTCATTTTGCAACAAAACTTCTTTTAATTTTTCATGGTCATACAGGTAAAATCCACTTGCTTTATGAGTCGATTTTTTTATTAAATCATCAACCATATAAACAAGCGAAGACCCTTTTCTTTCCAAGTATGAAGGCAACAATCCGATAATGCAAATTTGTTTTTCGGAGCCATAAAAAGATTGGAAGCATTTTGTAAAACTCTCTTCATAAACAGATAAATCTTTTACGAAATGCTTGCTGTTTATAGCACCTGTTGTACCGCTGCTCTCAAAAATTATCACAGGGTCAAACTCAGTAGTTTTTATTTGTTTGCTTTTAAAAAATTGTATTGGTAAGAACGGTATTTTTTCTAAAGTATTAACAGCAGCCGGCTCTGTTTTTAAAATGTCGCAATAAGCCCTGTAAACTTTGTTGTGTTGATATTGAAAATTAAAAACTTCCAAAGCCTTTTCTGTAAAGTTTTCTTTTTTACATAAAAAGACAGATTGTACCAAAGTTGAAGAGGAAGCAGCATTCATAATTTTTATAAGAGGAAGTATAGGGTTGTTAACAAAAAAGCAAAGCTAAAATATAAAATTGTTTTTACCTTTTCTATGATTAAATTTGAATATAAACAGTAAATATGCGTTACTTATTTTTTGCATTTGTTGCATGTGTGGGTTTTTCAGCTTGTAATAAAGATAAATATACTTCTGCCCCTCAAATAAAATTTAAGTCTATTACCTCTCCTTTTAATTCAAATTCTTTGTATGATAAACCTATCTTAATAATTGAATTAACAGATCTTGAAGGCGATTTTGGTTTTAAAGAAGGTAAGGATACATCTTATGTTTTTGTAAAAAATACCCGTTCACCTTTTAGACTAGATTCTTTTAAATTCCCATCGACATTATCTAAGGCAGTAAAGAAAAATTTTAAGGGAGATGTTGAAATTGATTTAAGAGGCGATGGTACTGCGGGGTCAAATGCATTGCCTGGTCCGCCTCCTGTAGGTTCTCGCCGTCCATATACTGATACAGTTTATTACGAAGTGTATGTAAAGGATTTTGCGAAACATAAAAGCAATGTTATAAAAACATCTGATCCATTTTTATACATTACGCCCTAATGCGTTTTCTTCAATTCATTTTATCTCATTCCATTTTTATTGCGCTTTGCGCAATGGGACTTTGCTACCAGACTGCTTTAATTTTGCATACGCAAAACAGTTTAAGCCTTTACGGATTTATATTTTTTTCAACTATTTGCAGTTATAACTTTTACTGGTTACTAAGTAAATTTTATTTCAAAAAAAATGGAATAATTCGAGGTTTTATAAAAGAACAATTATCATTTGTTGTTTTATTTTTTTCTGCATTAATTGGTACGGTCTATTTTATAACTGAAATCCCTTTTTTAATACCTTATGTTTTATTGGGAGCATTTTTTACGTTGTTGTATTCTCTGCCTTTGTGGCCATTTAATTTTTTTAAAAAATTACAGAAGATAGGTTTTTTTAAAACAGTTTTACTGGCTTTTTCATGGGCTTACATCACTACTGTTTTGCCGGCGGTAAATTTGTTGACTACAGATTTTATTCCTGTATGTGTACTTTTGGCTGCACGGTTTTGTTTTATGCTTTTACTCTGTATAATATTTGATAAACGAGATGTTACGGTTGACAAATCACATGGGTTGCATAGCCTGGCTACTGATACTCCTCCCAAAACTTTAAATTCAATTATTAACCTTGTTTTCATTTTTTATTTTATAATGGGATTGTTATTGCGATACCATTTTAATGACAAGCCACAGATGTTTGCATTTTTAATAACCGGCGGTTTTGTATGGTGGGTGTATACTTTATCTTTAAAAAAGCAGGGTTATCTTTTTTATTATTTTTTGGTTGATGGATTGATGCTTGTAAGCGCTTCAGGCAGTATTATTGCCGGTTTTTTCTAAAAAAACAGTAGTGGTAAAAGTTGAAAAATATTTAACTGTTGATGGGCTGCGGTGGAATGAGCGATGTGCAGTTGTGTATGCATGCGCCGATAGGCGCTTATGCAGATACAACTGCACGGAACAGCGAACGAGACCGAACATAAGTTGATTTTTAGGTAAATTTTAGAGCCCCAAAAATATTGCATTTAGCATATTTTGTATTTTAAACCATACATTCTTTGCTTAGCTTTGCAGCATCAAAAAACTATATGGCAAAAGCTACAAAAACAACAAGTGTTTTAAAAGAAAGTTCCTACACATTTCTTGAAAATTATATAAATAACCCATCTCCTACAGGGTTTGAGAGCGGAGGGCAAAAATTGTGGATGCAGTATTTAAAGCCTTATGTAGATGAGTTTTTTACTGATGCCTACGGTACTGCAGTTGGTGTAATAAACCCGGATGCGCCTTTTAAAGTTGTTATCGAAGCGCATGCTGATGAGATAAGTTGGTTTGTAAATTATATTTCTGCGGAGGGTCTAATTTATTTAAAAAGAAATGGCGGTGTTGACCACCAGATTGCACCGAGTATGCGTGTGGCTATACATGGTAAAAAAGGAAAAATACGAGCAGTTTTTGGCTGGCCTGCAATACACACACGTATGAGCAACAATGAAAACAAAGAACCACAACCAAAAGTAGAAACTCTGTTTTTAGATTGTGGTGCACGTACTAAAAAAGAAGTAGAAGATTTAGGTATACATATTGGCGCTGTTGCGGTGTACGAAGAATGCTACGAAGAACTTGCACATGGTTATTTAATTGGTCGTGCATTTGATAACAGGGTAGGAGGTTTTATGATTGCTGAGGTTGCCCGATTGCTTAAAGAAAATAAAAAGAAACTTCCATTTGGTTTATATATTGTAAATGCTGTGCAGGAAGAAATTGGATTGCGTGGTGCAGAAATGATTGCCCGCAGAATTAAACCTGATATTGCGATTATTACAGATGTAACGCATGACAGTACCACACCGATGATTAATAAAATGATTGAAGGAGATTGCGCCTGTGGCAAAGGTCCATCTTTATGCTACGGACCAGCTGTGCACAATAAATTATTGGATTTTGTGCAGGCTGCTGCAGATAAAAATAATATTCCTTATCAAATGAGGGCGGTGAGCAGAAGTACAGGCACGGATACAGAATCTTTTGCGTATGCTAACGAAGGTTGCCCAAGTGTTTTAATTTCTATACCACTCCGTTATATGCACACAACAGTAGAAATGCTGCACAAAGACGATATTGAAAATACGGTTAAATTAATGTATGAAACCTTGATAACACTTACACCTAAAACCAATTTGAGTTATTTTAAATAATCTTTAATGGATGACAATGGTAAATATATAAGGCTCTTTGGAACGTTGTTTTTTACGTTCATTGGTTTTATTGTAGCCCTATTTTTAATAATGTTTGGGCTTCGGGTTTTGTTTGGGGTACTCAATTATATTCCATGGTTCTCGGCAATGTTTACCCTGTTGATTGTTTGTGTGCCTGCAGTACTTTTTATAACTGTTTACTTAATATATTTTAAACAGACAAAAACACATTTTTCAGCGCCGGTAAGGTATTTTTCTTATTCAGTTTTTTCAGCTGCCATTGGCTTTTGGCTATATTTTTGGGTGTTGGATTTCATAATCTTTTTTTCGAAACACTACAACGGAATTTCTGAATATAATTGTTATAACCTGGCGTTTTTAAGCGCTAATGTTTTTGCTATTTTTTTTGTAGGAATTGTACAGGCATTAAAAGTAAAAAAAGAAGTTAACTGGATGGACAGAGAAAGAAAATGGGAAAATGAAACACCTTAATTAATTGTATTTTTTTGTACCTGATTGTAACCATTTGCCCCAGTCTTTATTGTGGGCGTGAACGTTAAAAGTGCGGCCCACACTATCCTCTAAAGGAAAACCCTGGTTTGACCATTCAAATATTCCACCATATAAATTTTGGACATTTTTGTACCCTGCAGCTATTAATTTTTCGGCTGTTTTTTCGTTGCGGTAGCCAACTGAACAATAAACTATTATTTACAGTATGACTTATAAATGCAAATAAAATAAGCAGCAATGGAATGGTGAATAATATTTACATGATAATATGTACGAGGACTTTTAGATTTTATTTTTAAATATTGAAAACCGATTAAATTTTGCGTTTACAGCCAATATGTTTAAAATCTCTCAACGTTCAGTTGTAAATTTGCAAATTCTAAAAATCAATTTATAAATGGAGCGCAACTTACCAATAAAAGAATTTAATACTGTTCCTGTCGGACTTACAATTTCAAAACAAGCAAATAAAAAACTTTCTAAAAACCAGGATGCTTTTAATAAGCTTACAAAACGTATAGAAAAACTGCAGAAGGATATAGTAAAGAAACAACTACAACTTGATCTTGCTTTAAAAATATTCGGTACAGATATTTATACTACAAAACAGTTGGTAACACAGTATAGGCGTGAATTAATTACTTTATTATGGACTAATTTCCTCACTAAAAAACTCATAAAAAATGACCAGCAAAATCTAAAACAAATTATAAGAGAGCATTTACAAACATATTTGGTTGAGCTGGGAGAGGAGCCTGACAAGGAAATAAAAAAAATATTTAATGTACTTGAAAATGCTAATTATGATGAAACGCTGAAAAAGGAAAAAGAAACTGTCAAACAAAGAATGGTGGAAGATTTAGAGGATATGAAAGCAGATCT
>JANXTG010000141.1 GCA_025352525.1 Ferruginibacter sp. | reverse complement strand
CCAGATGTAACCTTGCCAATTGAAGCACCTTCAAAATCTTTAATTTCATAATCGTGGCGGGCAATTCCTTTTTCAATCATTTCGAAACCTACAAGCTTTTGCATAACACCCTCTGCTTTTTGTTTTTCAAAAATTGCTTTTGACGTAAAGTCTTTTGTAAATTTTGTTACCCAGCCAAGGCCTGCTTCTATTGGCGATGTTGTGTCATTTATATCCATTCCATACAAACAAAACCCTTTTTCTAAACGCAAAGTATCTCTTGCGCCCAAGCCGATAGGTTTTATTCCTGCCGTTTTACCGGCATCAAAAATAGCATCCCATATTTTATCAGCAGCGCCATCTTTATTTTCAAAATAAATTTCAACACCGCCACTGCCTGTATAACCTGTAGCGCTGATCAATACATTTTCAACCCCTGCAAACTTGCCTTTGGCAAAAGTGTAGTATGGTAAATTAAGGATATCAATATCTGTTAGCGGTTGTAATATTTTTGTTGCCGTTGGGCCTTGGATGGCAAGTAGACATGTATCGTCAGAAATATTCTGCAGCTCAGCATTATTTGTATTGTATTGGGTAATCCAGTTCCAATCTTTATCAATATTGCCGGCATTTACCACAAGCATATACACTTCATTTTCTTTAATACAATACACCAACAGATCGTCTACAATGCCGCCTGTTTCATTTGGCATGCAGCTGTACTGGGCTTTGCCTGCAGTAAGTTTTGATGCATCGTTTGTTGTAATACGTTGAATAAGTTCAAGAGCATGGGGACCTTTGACCATAAATTCTCCCATGTGGCTTACATCAAATACGCCTGCTGCATTACGCACCGTAGCATGTTCATCATTTATACCTGTATAAGAAATAGGCATATTAAAACCGGCAAAATCTGCCATTTTTGCTCTTAATGCAATATGTTTTTCTGTGAAGGGTGTATTTTTCATGTCTTGTTTTTTTATGTGGGCAAATGTAAATAAAAAAAAAGCCCTACCACTAAGGGCAGAGCTTTATTCAACCTCAACTTAACTCTTTCTTTAATTGAATAAAACCAAGGCGTTTTTAAAAGGAAGCGATTTGAGTAAGAAAGTATTGCTTTCGTCTTTGTTTTCGTATTTCTCCAATTGCTTTTCTATTTTTTCTTTTGCTTTTTGTAGAGAGTCTTTAAAACGTTTCTCATCTTTTTTGATGTTCATCTTTATAGAATCAAATTTATCCATTGGCTTATTATCGTATCGATAATTGCCATCGCTGTCGTTATTATCTTCTATGGTTATTCCGTTGCTGTTTATATCTACATTTTTTCTTCTATAACTGTCTGCCGGGTTACCGTTTTTTGTATAAAGCCCATTTTTTGTCATTGTATACCACTCACCTTCGTTCCAACCATCTTCCAGATTTTCAAATTTTATTGATTCAAAATCTCTCCCCCAACTATTAGTGAAAGGCCCGTCAAAATTTATTCTTGATGATGTATTTACCCGATCATTTATTTTTATCTGTTTACCTACAGGAACATACACTGTAATGATGACATGCTGGTTTCTAAATTTATTTACTTTATTAATATTTATTCCCTGGTCTATTATTAGCAAAGAATCTTTTTGCTCTGCATTAAAATTAATAAGAGAAGCAAGTGTATCTGCATTTCTTCTTGTATTGCCGCAAGCAGTTTTTATCATAGTAACCCTAAAGCTGTCGTTGTTTGCTTTTACAATATGTACAGTTGTATTTCTAATTACAGCACTGTCTTCATCAGTTCCTTCAAAAGGCTGCATGCTAAACCAACTGTTTTTTGTAAACCTTGTACCCGGCGCAAAGGTTGTTACTTCCAGAGACTTGATCCCGGGATTTGGCAATAATATTTCCTGCTCGTTTATATTTGATGAATGCCTGAAATCTTTTGAAAGTGATGCAATTAGTAAAATGATACTAACCCAGCCAATAACCCACATTGCGCTAAAACCTAACTTCAGCATTTTGCTGCCTGTTTTCATTTTAGCAAGCTTTCTTATTATCCATGTTATTACCGCAATCATTGGCGCTATTATAAAGAACAACAGTGTGCCCCATGCAAACACGTTTTGCCATCCTTCTGTGAGTAAAAAATCTTTCATCGGAAACACGCCCATTGCAGCAATGCCAAAACCAAACAAAGCGAATATGAGAGAAATACCTACAATAGCGAGAATAAAATATACAAAGCCTTTTACGAGCAATACAATAATATCACCTAAAGACCGACCACTTTTTCTTGCCAAGCTGTCTGCTTCTGCACCAACTTTTTTTCCGCTTTCGTTTGCAACATTTACAACTTCCTTTCCAAATTTTTGAACCCTTTCCTTTACACCTTTCATTTCTTCTACAACCGAGGCTTTAATAGTATTCATGTCTACTTTTTCACCCTTCATTTCCAGCTTTTCCGCTGTGGTTTTGGCTTCTGGCAATACGAGCCATAAAATTATATAAATGAACAATGCACCAGGGCTAAAACTGAAGAAATTAAAATCTCCAAAATTGCCAAAATTACCAAAATTGCCAAACCGGTTTCTGCTCACAAAAGATAACAAAGGCAGCAAAAAGAGTACTCTTGGTATCCATGCATTTATTCCCAAATAATGACCGATACCGCTGCAAACACCGGCAATATATTTTTCATCGTTGTCTCTGTACAATTTCTTTCTTCTGCTTCCAATTACAGTAGTAGCGCTGCTCGGCACAGCTATCCATAAAATAATATATGGTATAAAACCTATACCGAAAGAGAAGAGTAATACTAGAAATATAATTCTCACGATTACAATATCTATATCGAAATAATTGGCAATACCGCTACAAACACCACCTACGAGTTTATGGTTTTCATCTCTAAACAATCTTCTTTTGCCGGAAGGATTTGTGTAAGATGATTGTTGCTGCTGTTGCGTATTTTGTGCCGCGGAATCTGCAGTACCTGTTGTAGTAGAAGAGTCTGCATCATCATCAAAATCTTCCGGTCTGCCAATGCTTTTTATAATTGCATTTACATCTTCATCTGTAATGCAAATTGCCCCGGCTTTTATTCTTTCCTGAAATAATTCCCCGATACGGTTTTCTATATCATTTATAATTTCATCTTTACCATCTTCCAAAGAAAAATGCTGGGATAAACTTTCTATATATGCTTTTAAAATATCGTAAGCAGGCACTTCTATTGGAACTACCCTGCCTTGAAAATTAATATTTATTACCTGTTTCATGATGTAATAATTGTTGTTGTTAAGGTTGTTGTTAAGGTTATTTTGTTAGTGCGGTTACTGCGTTGGCAAGTTCATTCCAAGTGGCTTCGAGTTCTTTGTAAAAATCTGCACCCTTCTCTGTAAGTAGAAAATACTTTCGTGGGGGTCCGCTGTTGCTTTCAACCCATCTGTAGGTGAGCAGTTCTGCATTTTTTAATCTTGTAAGCAGAGGGTATAGTGTGCCTTCAAAAATGTTGAGGTTAGCTGCCTTCATTTTGTCAATAATATCTGAGGGGTAAGCTTCTCCCTGTTTTATTACAGACAAGATGCAAAACTCTAAAACCCCTTTTCGCATTTGGCTTGCTGTGTTATCAATATTCATGTCTTAATTTTTTTTGATAATTAGTTTTTCACTTTGATAAAACAAAGATAGGTTTAGTTTGGTACTATGTAACACATAATACCTTTTATTTTACGGTAGTTGGTGATGTATTTTATTAAACTGTTGATAATGAGGTATTAATTAAATAATTTTTTATTTAGAATTTGATGAATGGAATTTTAAAATTATAAATGGTAGATATGAAAATTGTTTTTATGGCATAATTTGATATAAGACATACCTTTACGGCAGTTCATTAACATAGCGGCATTAAAAGCCCGGATATTTATTGTAGATTTTTATTTAATACACTTCCCCAATAAGATGCTTTACGAACATAAGCATTCTCCATTTTTAGTGATGAAGCAAGCCTTCATTTCCGCATTCATTTATTAAAACAACATATTTTGTTATTTACAGACTTAAATCTTATTAAGCCCATCCTTGATGCGCTTGATACCGAAGGCTATACAAAGCCTACACCCATTCAACAAGGCGCCATTCCTTTTATACTGGCAGGCAGAGATTTGCTTGGTTGTGCACAAACCGGTACAGGAAAAACAGCTGCTTTTGCAATACCAATGCTGCAACAATTGGCAAAACCAAAAACAATGCAGAGCGCAGGACAGCGCCCAATTCGTGCGTTAATATTAACGCCAACACGAGAACTTGCAATTCAGATACAAGAAAGTTTTAATGCCTATGGCGCTAATCTTCGTCTCAAAAACCTGGTGGTTTTTGGTGGCGTAAATCAGGGACCTCAAGTAAGCGAACTCAAAAGAGGCGTTGATATATTAGTAGCAACTCCAGGCAGATTATTAGATTTGATGAACCAGGGATTTATTAACCTAAGAGAAGTAGAAATTTTTGTATTGGATGAGGCTGACCGTATGTTGGATATGGGTTTTGTGCATGATGTAAAAAGAGTGATTACCAAGTTGCCTGTAAAAAGACAGACACTTTTTTTCTCTGCAACTATGCCTGCTGAAATTCAATCATTGGCAAACAGTATTCTTACCAATCCTGAAAAAGTAGAAGTAACGCCTGCCTCATCTACTGCAGAAACCATAACACAATCACTTTACTTTGTTGAAAAACAAAACAAGGCTGCTTTGCTCAAATTTATTTTAGCTGATCATTCAATTGAAACCGCCTTGGTATTTACCCGTACCAAACACGGTGCAGATAAAGTAGTAAAAGATCTTATCAAGCTTGGTATATCCGCAGAAGCCATACATGGTAACAAATCGCAGAATGCAAGGCAAAGAGCGCTGTCTAATTTTAAAAACAGATCTACCAGAATATTGGTTGCCACAGATATTGCGGCAAGAGGTATAGATGTTGATGACCTTACGCATGTAATCAATTATGAGTTGCCCGATATTGCTGAAACCTATGTTCACCGCATTGGCCGCACAGGCCGAGCAGGCGCAAGTGGTATTTCTTTTTCTTTTTGCGAAGCAGAAGAAACAGAAGCATTAAGAGATATTCATAAACTGATAGGCAAACAAATTCCTTTAAACAGCAACCACCCTTACCACATTACTTTTAACGGTATACAGGGCAGACCTAAACAACAGGTAAGGCCACAACGCAATTTTGGCGGCGCTTCCCGAGGTGGTAATAACCAGGGCAGGCCTAAACAGTTTGGCAGCAATGAAGGTCAAAAAAGTTTTAGCAGAGGAAGATAAAAAGCTTTTAAAAAATATTACGAAATATTACGCCACTTACTAGTGGCGTTTTTTGTGTTACGTACATTTGATAAAATTTTTCAATCAATGATTCCATACAACCAAAAGAATCCATTCCTATACATTTTTAAAGTTGGCAAGGGAGATACCTTTCGCAAGCTTTTTCCTTTTTTAATACTCTACTGTTTGTATTCCGCTGCTGTTGCTTATTTTGAATTGGAGTACAGACATATTTCTGAAAAAAGTCCTATACAAAACATCGATGTATTGCATAGTCTGCTTGGTTTTGCCATATCTATATTACTTGTATTTCGTACAAATACCGCATACGATAAATGGTGGGAAGGCAGAAAACTGTGGGGCAACCTTACCAACAACAGCAGAAACCTTGCAATGAAATTAAACGCAATACTTCCTACCCACGAACAGGAAGAAAGAAAGTTTTTCAAAAAAACAATACCTGCTTATGCACTTGCTCTGCACGATCACTTAAAAGCGGAAAGTACAGCAACCTCACTTTTTAAGCAGAATGTGCATACGCCCAAATCCGTGCATATTGATGAAAACAAACACATCCCAAACCAAATAAGTGCATTAATTTATATGCGGGTAAATGATCTTTTACAGCAAAAAAAAATAAGTGGCGAACAGCTTATTTTTTTAAACAGCGAGTTGCAGTCTTTTACAGATATATGTGGCGCCTGTGAGCGTATAAAAAACACACCCATTCCCTTTTCGTACAGCACGTTTATAAAAAAGTTTATTTTTATTTATGTGATGACTTTGCCATTTGGGCATGTTTTTAATTTAGGATATTTAATTATACCCGTAGTAGCATTTGTTTTTTATGTGCTGGTAAGTCTGGAGCTTATTGCTGAAGAAATTGAAGACCCATTTGGAGAAGATGACAATGATTTACCTACGGATTTAATGGCCAATAACATTAAAAAAAATATAGAAGATATTTTGTAAAGCAGCATGCTATTTGTACTGCGTTATAAAAAGATTATTATATGAATTATAACAAACTTACACCCGAAGAAGAATATGTAATTTTAAAAAAAGGAACTGAAAGGCCTTTTACAGGCGAATACAACGATAACAAAGCAGAAGGCATATACCATTGTCGCAGATGCGATGCGCCACTTTACATTTCAAAAGATAAATTTGACAGCCACTGTGGTTGGCCAAGTTTTGATGATGAAATAAGCGGGGCAGTAAAAAAAGTGCCTGATGCAGATGGGAGAAGGGTTGAAATAATCTGCAACAACTGTGGTGCTCACCTGGGCCATGTTTTTACAGGAGAAAGGCTTACTGAAAAAAACACAAGACATTGTGTTAACTCAATATCCTTAAAATTTATACCAACAACTGCATAATAAAAATCTATAATAAAAGTGTACTCACCGGTTGAGTACACTTTTATATTACATGAATATCTTTTATCATTGAACCTGTATTTGCGAAATATTATAGACTATTATTTCAGGTTTTTCTTTAAACAAAATAACCTTGCCTAACACGCATACATTTTTATCTTTTAATTGCAGCTCGGGTGCGTAACCCATTTTGGCTCGCACATCTCCAGGTATCATAATAGTAATTGGGCTTGCGGGATATGCTGCGCCCATATTCAATAAAGTAGGGGATCCATTTGATGTTTCAAAAAATCTACCGCCGTATATTTTATCGCAAACTTTTATGCTGTCACCCACTTTTTTTGCAGCCTGCTCAGCTGAAAAAGTTTGAGCAAATAAAAAATAGTACGAACCAAGGAAAATAAATAATGTAAATGTTTTTTTCATAGTAAAAATTTAACTATAAAATTATGAAAAAAATATTTGGCAAAAACCGACTTAACATCGCATCAAACCCTTTTTCGCATTTTAATTTAATGGCATTTCCTGATAAAATACTGAATACCAAACACCGTTTCTTTTTACATAGGTTGAGGCAGCAGCCAGTTCCGGCACCCACTTTATACCATCTGCACCTGTTACATCCTGCATAACATGGTAAGAAATAATAGCCACGTTTTCTGCAACCGGTTTTACATTTATATTAGATAAATGGTAAGAAGTAAATATTGAATTTCTTAATAAATTTATTACATCACTTGGCTGCATATTACCGGTTACAAAATATCCTGTATAATCGTCTGCAAGTATTTCACGTAATTTATCAAGCTGTTTTGTTTTAGAATATTCCCAAACACTAATTTCACGGGCTGTAATTATTTGACCTTCCTCTTTTGTCATTTGAGGCAATGCCTGCTTTTGCGGGTTCGTTGTTGTAGTAGATTGTTTGCACTGTGATAGAGATAAAGTAATAATTCCTGAAAATAAAATTGCTTTGAGTGTAGCCATGATATTGGTTTTTAATTAAAAATAACAATTACTTAATCAGTATAACAATTATACTACCAAAATTTAAACAGATAACAACATAAAAGTTATCCATATAATGTGCATTTCCTTAGTGGAAAACTAATTATTTTGTCTGCACCCTTTGTCCATATTGCATCTGCTTATTTTGTAAACATGCTGTGAAAAACTAATAAAAATTTATGTATAAAATGAATAGTAATATTGTTTAAGAAGAATAGATAAATTGTATTTTGGTAATTTTCTGTTCTCTCCGATAGATACCTTTTACAACAACCAAAACATTTCAAAAAATTATAATTGATGCACATCGAACCGCTTTTAGCTGATAATAAAGACCGCTTTGTACTTTTCCCCATCAAACACCAGGATATTTGGCAAATGTACAAACAAGCAGAGGCAAGCTTTTGGACAGCAGAAGAACTCGACCTTACAACTGATGTACAAGATTGGGCAAACAAACTTACAGAAGACGAACGTTTTTTTATAAAACATGTACTTGCATTTTTTGCTGCCAGCGATGGAATCGTAAACGAAAACCTTGCAGTAAACTTTTTAAAAGAAGTACAATATCCTGAAGCCCGCTGTATGTATGGCTTTCAGGTAATGATAGAAAATATACACAGCGAAGCTTACTCTTTACTAATAGATACTTATATTAAAGATGTTGTTGAAAAAGACAGGTTATTAAGAGCAATGGATACCATAGAATGTGTACAGAAAAAGGCTGAGTGGGCTTTGCGTTGGATTGATAAAGGAACATTTGCAGAAAGACTTGTTGCTTTTGCCGCTGTGGAGGGAATATTTTTTTCAGGCTCTTTCTGTTCAATATACTGGTTAAAGAAAAGAGGTTTAATGCCGGGCCTTGCATTTGCAAATGAACTCATTAGCAGGGACGAAGGTTTGCACTGCGATTTTGCCTGTATGCTTTATACTCAGCATTTAGAAAACCCACTCCCAAAGGAAACGGTTACACAAATTATTAGAGACGCTGTTGAAATAGAAAAGGAATTTGTAACCGATGCCTTACCTGTCGGACTAATAGGAATGAACTCGAAATTAATGTGTGATTACATTGAATTTGTAGCAGACAGATTATTGGTGGCGCTGGATTGCAGTAAAATATACAACGCCGTAAATCCATTCGACTTTATGGAACTTATTTCTTTGCAGGGCAAAACTAATTTCTTCGAAAAAAGAGTAGGCGAATACCAAAAATCAGGCGTAAAAGAAAATGCGAGCAAGGTGTTTAGTATGGATGAGGACTTTTAAAGCAGTATTGGGATATTGGTATTGAGTATTAAGATAACTAAATTCATAGCTGTTGGAACACTAAGGAATTATTAAGATACTCAGAAAATCATGCATAAGTATAAAGATTTAAAAGTTTGGCAGAAAGCTGTAGAACTAACCAAATTAATTTATGAAATCACATTAGCTTTTCCAGTAGAAGAAAAATTTGGATTAACAAATCAGATAAGAAGAGCAAGTGTTTCAATACCGTCAAACATTGCCGAAGGAGCAGGTCGAAATAGCAGTAAAGAGTTTATACAATTTATAGCAATAGCAACAGGATCTAGTTATGAAGTAGAAACACAATTAATAATAGCCATAGAATTAAAATATATAAAAGCAGCTGAAGAAATTTTCAATTTGATTGAAGAAATTCAAAAAATGCTTTTTACATTTTCAAATAAATTAAAAGAACAACAATTATAGGGTAACATCTCAATACTCAATACTAACATCTCAATACTTTAGATATGCAGGTAATTAAAAGAAACGGTAAAAAAGAAGCAGTACACTTTGATAAGATCACATCAAGGGTAATGAAATTAAGTTACGGGCTTCAATTAAAAAGTGAAGATGTAATTGAAATTGCAAAAAAAGTGGTTGCGGGTATTTACAACAATGTTACTACGACAGAATTGGATAACCTTGCTGCTGAAACTTCAGCATCTTTTACAACAAGGCACCCTGACTTTGCTGTATTAGCTGCAAGAATAGCGGTGAGTAACCTTCACAAAAACACAAAGAAATCTTTCAGCGAAACTGCTGAGTTGTTATACAATTATATAGACAATAAAACAAACGCTCCTGCGCCATTGTTGGCAGATGATGTGTATGCCGTTATAAAAGCAAATGCTGATTTATTAGATGCCACCATCATTTATGAAAGAGATTATCATTTTGATTTCTTCGGTTTTAAAACGTTGGAAAAATCCTACCTGTTAAAAGTAAACGGAAAAATTACGGAGCGTCCACAGCATTTATTTATGCGTGTAGCCTTAGGCATACATAAAACGGATGTAGAAGCTGCCATTGAAACATATAATTTAATGAGTGAAAAATGGTTCATTCATGCAACACCCACTTTGTTTAATGCCGGTACACCAAAACCACAGATGAGCAGTTGCTTTTTATTAAGCATGAAGGAAGACAGCATTTCCGGTATTTATGATACATTGAAAGACTGTGCAATGATTTCCCAGTCTGCGGGCGGTATAGGTTTAAACATTCACAACGTAAGAGCAACAGGAAGTTATATTAAGGGAACAAACGGTACATCAAACGGCATTATTCCAATGCTTCGTGTTTTTAATGATACTGCCCGTTATGTAGACCAAGGTGGTGGAAAAAGAAAAGGTGCATTTTCTGTTTATTTAGAACCCTGGCATGCAGATGTATTTGAATTTTTGGAACTGAGAAAAAACCATGGTAAAGAAGAAATGCGTGCAAGAGATTTATTTCTTGCATTATGGATACCAGATTTATTTATGAAGCGGGTGGAAGCTGATGGCGAATGGAGTTTATTTTGCCCCAACGAAGCAGCAAACCTTCACACAACACATGGTGCCGAGTTTGAAGCATTGTACACTCGTTACGAGCAGGAAGGCAAAGCAAAAAAAACCATACAGGCAAGAGAGTTATGGAACGCTGTGTTGGAATCTCAAATAGAAACAGGCACTCCTTATGTATTGTATAAAGATGCAGCCAATGCAAAAAGTAACCAGAAGAATTTAGGAACAATTCGATGCAGTAATTTGTGTACAGAAATTATTGAATACAGCGATGACAAAGAAACAGCGGTTTGTAATTTGGCTTCGCTTTCATTACCACGTTTTGTAGAAGGCAATAAATTTAATTTTGAAAAGTTAGTGGAAGTAACAAAAATTGTTACCCGCAATTTAAATAAAGTTATTGACGGAAATTTCTATCCGATACCGGAAACAGAAAGAAGTAATGTTCGCCATCGTCCAATTGGTATTGGCGTTCAGGGTTTGGCTGATGTGTTTATGATGTTGGGTCTGCCTTTTGAAAGCGATATAGCAAAGCTCTTAAACAAAAATATTTTTGAAACTATTTATTTTGCTGCGATGACATCCAGTTGCGAGCTTGCAAAAAAAGATGGTGCTTACGAAACGTTTAAGGGATCACCACTGAGCGAAGGAAAGTTTCAGTTTGATTTATGGGATGTAGCGCCAAGTGATCGTCATGATTGGGAAGGTTTACGCAAAGAAGTTATGGAACATGGTGTAAGAAATTCATTGTTATTGGCACCAATGCCTACAGCTTCTACGTCACAAATATTGGGTAACAACGAATGTTTTGAACCATATACTTCTAATATTTATAACCGCCGGGTTTTAAGTGGTGAATTTGCTGTGGTAAACAAGCATTTATTAAAAGATCTTGGTAAGCTTAATTTGTGGAACGATAATATGAAGCAGCGTATAATTGCAGCTAATGGTTCTGTGCAAAATATCGAAGAAATACCTGCGGACTTGAAAGAAATTTACAAAACAGTTTGGGAAATAAAACAGAAAACGGTTATTGATATGTCTGCCGATAGAGGTGCATTTATTTGCCAGTCTCAGTCATTAAATTTATTTGTTGAGCAACCTAATTTTGCAAAGCTTTCATCCATGCATTTTTATACCTGGAAAAAAGGACTGAAAACAGGTATGTATTATTTAAGAACAAAAGCCGCGGCTGACGCAATTAAATTCACGGTTGATGCAGCAGTTTTAAACCAAACAAAAGAAGAACAGGTAGCAGCAATATCCTGCTCGCTGGATAACCCTGAAGGTTGCGAAGCGTGTGGATCATAAATAAATTCTTGCTTATAAATAATAAAGCCGTAGTTAGTTAAACTGCGGCTTTATTATTGTATGATGTTTTTCTGTATTGTTTTAATCAATTAACTTTTGATAATTATTTAATCTTACGAATGAAGTTTTTTACCTTTTTAGTTTTATCCATTTGCATTCTTTTATTTTCCTGCAACCAAAATGTAAAGGAACAAACCATTATAAAAAGTGACAGTATTGCAAAGACTACTGTGATGCCTTTATCAGCAGCAGACTCAGCAAAAAAAGCAGATTCAACCGGTAAACTTGTAGCCTCGCTTGCAAACGATACAATATTTGCCGGAGACAAAATTGCACAGTTAATGATTAACCTAAGTTTTGATGAAGCCATGCAAATAATGGGAGACCCCGCTGCTGCTGATACATCAAAAAACAATTTATTGTTGCAGTGGAAAGCAAATAAAATTGATACAATTCAATATTTTACAACAGCAATGTTCAGTAACCGAAAAGAGGGTAAAAAAATAAAACAGATCTCTACCACATCTCCGTCATTTAAAACAGCAACACAAGTTGGCTGCGGCAGCACTTTGGCTTACATAAAAGTACAATATCCAACCATAAAAAAAGCTACAGAAACATATCTAGATAAAGCGGGCAAATCAATTTCTGTTTACGATGACATTAAAGAAGGAATTTCTTTTGAAACAAATGAGGAAGGTAAATGTGTATTAGTTTCGGTTCACGTAAAAGGACAAAAAAATATAAAAATATCTTTGTAAAAAAAGTGGAAGAAACAATAAAAAAAGACGGACTCACCTACACACTAACTGAAATTGAGAAAGATTGCTGGCTCAGATTATTGAACGGGTCGCTAAGAAGCAAAGATCTCTTTCACAACCCTGTTGTAGCAAATATTATGGGTAATTTGCCTGTAACAAGGACCGTTGTTTTGCGCAAGGTTATTACAGCCGAAAAGAAGCTTTTTCTTCATACCGATGTTAGAAGCAGCAAATGGAATGATTTACAAAAGAATGAAAATACAAGCTGGTTGTTTTATGACAGTGCTGCAAGGTTGCAAATAAGAGCAGCAGGAAAAAGTACCCTTCACCAGCACGATGCCATTGCAGATGCGGCCTGGCAAAACACTTCCGCAGCAAGTAGAAAAACTTATATGGGTGAACAAAGTCCTTCACAAAAAAGTAACGTACCCACGAGCGGTTTACCCGATCATTTTTTAAAAACCAATCCTACTTTGGAAGAAAGCGAAGCAGGAAGAAAGAACTTTGCTGTTATTTGTACACATACAAACTGGCTGGAATGGTTGTGGCTTAACAGCGGCGGACACAAACGTGCAGCATTTCATTATTTGCCAAATAATGAATTTGAAGCAAGTTGGTTAATTCCCTAATTATTTTTTATAGCCCATGCTCAATCCCGTATCTCCTTTTATATATAAATCTACAGAAGCAGTATCGTTAGATTTATTTTCAATAATCAATGCAGTATTTGCCTCAACATTTACTTTTACGGTTTCAGTTGGTTTTACAGTTACATAAGAATGGTTGCCGCCTGCAATAGGCGCTCTATGTAACACAACATCATTTTTAGAAACGTTTTTTAATTTAACTGTAAAGCTACCGTGCTCATTGTTACCTAATATAAAACTGTTTTGCGGAGAGATGACAGTATTTGATGTTACTGTTTTAAACATACTGCAAGATGTTATTAAAATTATTATTGCATAAATGCTGATGATTTTTTTCATAAAAAGGTTTTAGTTATGTTGATTTTATATAATTTGATAAATTTTATTTTGCCTAAATTCCTGATTACCTGTAAGCGTACAACACGGCCTTTCCATTTGCGTCGGTAAGTAAAATCCATACTGCAAATTCTTCCTGTTGTTTCCATTGTGATGTATTAAAAATATAAGTAACGGAAAGTCTTACAGATGCTATGTCTTTCAACTGTAGTTTCAAAAATGGATTTCCTTTTCTGAAATGCAGATATCACAAATGATTTTAAAAGAGTTAAATGATTTGTTTGCACAAAGATGCCTCGGCCGAAAACCGCAGTCGCTGCAAATGATGATTTGATACCACATACATGGTATCATCTTTTATTTGGGAGATTTGATACTTTTTAAATAATGTATCATGTTACTTACTGATAACTTTTAAGGTTGAGTTAGAAGAACGCTGAGAAAAAAAATTTAATTCTTAGTGGGGAGATGTTGATTTTTAAGAGGAAGAGGATAGCACCTAATTTTTTCCAAGCCACTCTTTAGGCGTCACATTTGCAAATTTTTTAAATGCCCGGTTAAAAGTTGCTTTGCTGTTAAAACCACAGTCAAATGCAATACCCAGCAATGTCTGTAGTTTTTGCTCACCGGCAGTCAGTTTTTCTTTTACAGCTTCTACTCTGTAAAAGTTTATGAGGTCATTAAAATTCATTTGAAAACCCTGGTTTATAACTTTTGAAATTATAGAAGGATTAGTTTTTAGCAGCTTTGCCATTTGTGTAAGCGAGGGCTCAGGGTCTTCATACAATTTATCTTTACTGAGCAGTGTTTCTATTTTGGGTTTCCATTCATTCAACAGAAAACTATCTTCTTTTTTCTTCTGTTGTACAGCTTCATTTTCAATCACTTCCGCTTCTTCATAAGCATCCTTTTGAATTATGGTAACCAACTTTGCAGATTCTCCTAAAAGCAATGTGGGCTTGTATTGTAATAAATTTAATTTAAAGGGAACTTTCGTTTCTATGGAATTGGAATAACCTGTAATAGCAATATAATAAAAGATGATAGAGAAAATAAAAAAGTACCACCATGAGCCAATATAGTCACCAAAAAAAGGATTCACTCTACTCAAAACAAAAAAGATAAGCTGTAGTATTTGCATACATAAAAATGCCGACAGAAAAATTCTTACCCATTTAAACAATACCAAATCTGCATAGCTTATTACCTGCTGCATTAGTTTTTTATACAGCCCATAATACCGCATAGAAATAAAAAAGTAAAACAACATAGATGCAAAGCCGCAGTATTGGTACCATGCATCAAAATCTCTATCGCTGCCATCTGCCAAAAAATAATATTCCTTTAAAATGAGTTTATCCATAACAACCATTACAATGCTGTACAAAATATAAAGTATACCCGGCAGTAAATGCAACCATTCTTTTTTACCAAATTTAAAAGATGGGTTTAATAAACTCTGTACATAAAAAATATTACGGGACCCATTAAAAACAAATGCTGCATGGGCATGTAAAATAAGATATCACAATATGGTTGGGTATCGTACCAGCCCGCAAAACCAAGCATCCAGGGAGAAATATACAAAACACATAAAAATAGAAAAGCACTCAACCATTTATCAGAAACAGTTTCATTTAACACCCCTTTTCGCCATAATAAAATAGCATACACCAACCCGTGTACAAAAAATATTAGCAATAAAGAACTGCGTAACCCAAATTGAAAATACATAATCGTGTAATAAAAATGCCGGTCAATTATTTACCGGCATTTATAAATTTATCCCATTCTTTAATCTTCATATTTAAGGAGCAATATTTACTTATCTATTTACCGGCATTATCAATCTTCTTTTTTCTTCCTACTTTAAACATTCTGGAAATATTAAATCCTAAACGTACATCTCCTTTAAAAAAATTGCCTGTGGTTTGAGTAATGTATGCACGCTCGTTTAAGCCGGTTGCATTCGAAAAATGAAGTTGAAATACGTGGCCACCGGTTTCAATATCTACACCCAATGATAGAGGATTGGTATAGTTGTCTGCAAACTGCCCAAATGGATGATGATAATCCAGTGTTATAGCTGTGCGTTTGCTTACTTTAAATCTGGCTCCACCACCCATTGCAAAAATATTTCTGTCGTCTGTTATTATAAAAGGAACATTGGTGTGTATAAAGATGGGACTTAGTTGTAAAGAAAATTTACTGCTAAATTTTCTACCTGCAATTAACTGTATATAATATGCAGATCTGTCAACAACTGAAGGGTTTTTACTCCCTACAACCTCTTGCGTATATAAGGTATAACCAAAAGCTGTTACCAAAGAGAATGGAATTGTTTTTGCTCCCTTTGTTTGCTGAAATATTCTTGTCTTTACAAAAGCGTCCAGTTCTTTTCTAAATGTACTACGCCCAATACCAATCGTTAAATTATCGGTTATTCCAAAATCGAAACCCATACGGAAAGATGCTGCATCCAAACCATAAAGTTGTTTTACTCCATCGCTTATAAAACCAAAACGGTGTAGTATTCTAAAATCCATAGCACCTCGGGCAAGCATCTCAACAGAATGTGCATTTATAACTCTTGTAGATTTAAAAGCTCCTGATACTTTTTCGGTTACAGGTAAAGTGTCTTCTATAGCTTTTAATAATGAACTGTCCTGTGCAGAAATGTTATGTGCATTTATCAATAATAAAATAAATACTGATATTTTTTTCATCTTTACTATTTTGTTAGTGGTTTAAACAGAGGTATACTAATTTGAACATTTATTTTTTTATTTATGCTTTCAGAAACCACTGAAGGAATCTTAATTGCGTAATCATCTAAAGAAATAATAAAATTTGACATCGCACTTACTTCTCCGTTCTTGATTTTAATTGCAGCAGGTATTGTAATTTGTTTGCTTATGCCATGCATCGTTAACAACCCGTTTACTTTAACATTAATTACATTGTCATTGGTAAACAAAATGTTCTTACTGTTTTCTATGACTCCTTTAAAAGTTGCCTTAGGAAATTTATCGCTTTCTAAATAATTTTCATTAAAGTGCTCCTGCATTAATGCTTTTGGAAATTGAAACCCTTTGATGAGTAACGAAAACTCTATGTTTCCTGTTGCAGTTTCCCAAACGCTTAGTACCTTATTGTTGACTGCTTCTATAGTTTGTACGGGTGCTTTGGAAGTAAAAGTTATGCTTCCGTTTTTTGTGTATAATTTTTGCTGGCTTTTTGCAACGTTAGATAACAACAGAATAAAAAATAATATTTTGATCTTCATTGGTTATTTATTTTTTTGTGGAAAGATTACACATCGGTTTAATTCAACATCCTGTAAATAGCCCGTACAAAAACCTTTAATCGAAATTTGTTGTCCCTGTTTAAGCTTTTTATATTCCTCGCTTTTAGTCATATCCATAGAACAACTAACTTTTTCTAATAAAGTACTGTCACCTAAATAAACATTTACCAACGTATCATTTTCATTATCAATTTCAGAGATAATCCCATTTACAAGTACTGTTTTTCCTAAAAAAGTTTTATTCGCCGTTGCTTCATTTTCTTTAAAAGAAGTAATCAATGCAACTGCAGAAATCGTTGCCTCAGGGTTTACCTTGCTTAAATCCGTAGGCTTTCTGTTGTATTCTTTTATTCCGTACAATACAGCTAATAAAATAAGAACTACAAAAACCAAAATATATTTTCTTTTACCCATCATATTAATTACTGTGCTTTCCTCCGGCATTTATCCAGTCAATAATTTTTTGTTTGTCACTTGCAGATATTGGTCCCGATTGTGGCATGATAGAAGGATTGCCATCAACTGCTCTTGCTTTTATTCTTGCAGATTGTGATACAATTGTACAATCATCTGTAAAATTAATTCCGTTCTGTGGCGATGTGCCTCCGTGGCATCCTGCAAAGGCGCAATTTGCAATCATGATCGTTTTTACATTTACAAACTTTGGTCCCACTGCTGCCACGTTCACTTGTGCTGTTCCTGTGGTAGTACAACCATTTGCATCTCTAATTGTAAGGTTATAATTACCTGTTGCAAGAGTATTAAATATTGCTGATGCCTGAAAAGCTCCACCATTTAAATTGTACATAAGGCCTGTACTTCCACCTGCAGTAATATTAATTACACCTGTATTGTTTGAGCATTTATCGCTAGCATTTGTAGTAGTAGAAATAGTAACAGAAGGGCATGGGGCACTTGCAACAGTTACATTTCCTGTAGCACCGAGGCATCCGTTTACATCTTTTGCAACTATGCTATAATTTGCAGGAGATAAATTATTAAATACATTGGATATTTGGAAAGTAACACCTGCATTTATGCTGTAAGTATAAGGAGATGAGCCGCCGCTTGCGGTAGCTGTTAAAGATCCATTTGAGGCTGTCGGTCCCGCAGCCACGGTTGTTGTAGCAGTTACTGCTATTGCAGGGCAACTACCACTTGATACAACAAATGCTGCCGAATTTGTACAACCATTTAAATCTTTTGCGGTAATATTATAGGTTGCAGCTCCAAGACCAGTAAAAGCGCCGCTTGCTTGAAATGTACCATTATTCAGACTGTACATTAACCCTGTACTTCCTGCGGCCGAAACTGTTATACTTCCATTTAATGTGTTAGCATTGCTTGCAGCAACTGTTGTTCCTGTAATAACTAAAGTAGGGCAGGTGGTTGCAACTACGCTAAAACTTTGAGAACCTAAACAGCCACTGTTATCTTTTGCAGAAATTGAATATGTACCTGCGGCCAAGCCTGTAAATGTCCCGATCGCCTGAAAAGTTCCGCCGTTTAAATTATATGTAAACCCACTGCTTCCCGTTGCTGTAGCATTAATGGTTCCGTTAGTTGTGCTGCCGCCGGATGTTGGATTTGTGGTTCCTGTTACTACAATCGTCTTACCGGCACATGGATCATTTGGAGTTGAACCCGGTTTGCTGCAGGAAGTAAAATTAATAGCCAACATATAGAATGCTGCTATGCATAATGATATAACAATGCGGTGTCTCATAAGTATAGTTTTTAAAGAACGTAATTATTGAAACATTACTTGATAGCAATTTAACTTTTTTTAAATATCTTTTTTAAATAGGCAAAGACATTTTTTCAGGAGGTGGAATAGTTCATGGTAAAGAATTACAGTATGCCTTTTTACATTATAAATGTAAATTATACGAATTTGGATAATAAATTTTGGATAATAAATACAGTTTTAAGTTGACTGGTATAAACAACAAAAGCCCAATCAATGGGCTTTTAATACATTTAACTAAGCACAATTAAATTCTTTCTTGCTCCTCTTTTTCCTCATCATTATCATAGTAGTCATCTTCATCACTTTCCTCTGGTAAATTTTCTGCATCAATCATTCTATCCATTTCTACAGCATTTAAGGCAGCAGCCATTTCTGTATCATTGTCTTCTTCCAACGCATCCAGTTCCTCACCGCTTATACCATCTTCCTCCCGGTTAAAATCATCAGCATCGAGTTTGTCATCGCCGTCTGTGTTAGCAGAAAACTCCATATTATCGTGTCGTAAATCAGTCTTTATATCGTTGCTATCTTTAGGTTGCATGGTTAATATTTTAAAGGGATTATATTTTTATAAATTAAACACTGCCAAATACGCTCATAAAAATAACATATTTCTCTCATTATAGTAACAGGTATTCATGCATTTTAGTATTCCTTATTCTTTAAGATGCTTACTATATGTAAAATGGTAACTTTACAGCTTGCAAAGAATAAACCCCGATATTGATATAGTTGCACAGATAATACAGTCCGTTTTAGCGGCCAAGCCCGATGATGTTTTTTGCAAAAGTATCAGCATACAATATATTGAGCGTGGGGGCTTAAGTAAAAAACAATTGGAAGGGTTACTTGGTAAAGCAACACGTATTCCAACTATAAACCCCGGCAAACTTGCAACCCTTGAAGCAATCATTAAAAAGAAACACGTTACCCACCGTTCTGAAGTAACATTAACAGCCGTTATAAAAGAAAAGGATGACGAAGCCGGTCGTATGATTACAGAAATACTTGAAAAATATCCCCAGCACAAAAGAATTTTATTGTTTAGCGGCAATTATAAAAAAGATGCTGTCTTAGCTTTAAATCAAAAAGAAGAACTGCTTCGGTTTTATAAAATTCTCATCACAGATAAGAAATGATCTTTGTTAACCTTAACATTAATATAAACTTGTAAACAATTTTTTTCGGTTTATTGATTTATGCTTAATATTGTAATGGAAACGGAGAACAAATTACTCAGGTTTAGTGCCTCTGCATAAAATTTTTCCAATCAAAAGATCAAATTTTCAACTTCAATTTTACAACAGATCAACAGCGAATTTTTTGAAACGCATTCCTGAAAATTTATGTACGACATATTACAACTGAACGACCTGCTCGTTCCTGAGCTGCACGACATTGCAGAAAAATTCAGCATTCCACAAATGAAAAAACTTAGCAAGTCTGATCTTGTTTCGGCTATTCTTCAAAACCAAGCAGATATGAACAAAGAAACCGGCAACAACGAAATTAGTAATGATGCTGAAAAACCGAAAAGAAAAAGAATTGCAAAAACTGATGCCCCGCCAACACCGGCTGTAGAAACTACAAACGATGCAGCTCCAGTTCCTGTTCAAACTACCGCACCTAGACCTGCTCCTATAAAAAAAGAACCAGTTTTACGCAATAAAAAGCATGCTGATACTGACAAAAGGCCTCACCGTAATGAAAAGGTTGAAGAGCAGCCCTCACAAAACGAAGAAGAGTTACAACCCATAACAAACGAACAAACTACCATACCTAAAGCTTTTGCACAATTACTGCAGGAAGAAGATATACAGCAACCGGAAGTTGCTATGGATGAAAAAGCGCCACAAGCGCCGGTACGCCCACAGTTTAAGCCAAGAGAACAACCCGTTTTTAATATAGAATTCGATGGGATTATCCAAGGCGAAGGTGTATTGGAAATGATGCCTGACGGTTATGGTTTCCTGCGCAGCAGCGATTACAATTACCTTTCTTCTCCCGATGATATTTATGTATCTCCTTCCCAAATAAAATTATTTGGGCTTAAAACAGGTGATACTGTTTTGGGATCTGTACGGCCACCAAAAGAAGGCGAAAAATATTTTGCTCTACTAAAAGTTACAACCATCAATGGTAAATCGCCGGAAGAGGTTCGTGACCGTGTGCCTTTCGATTATTTAACACCATTGTTCCCTTTCGAAAAATTAAATCTAACAACAAGATCTGATAATTACAGCACAAGAATTATGGATTTGTTTACGCCAATTGGTAAAGGCCAGCGTGGTCTTATTGTGGCGCAGCCAAAAACCGGTAAAACAATGTTGTTAAAAGAACTTGCAAATGCCATTGCAGAAAACCATCCGGAATGTTACCTCATGATTGTGCTTGTAGATGAGCGCCCGGAAGAGGTTACGGATATGGAACGTAGTGTACGTGCAGAAGTTATTGCATCAACCTTTGACGAGCCGGCTGATAAGCACGTAAAGGTTTCAACCATTGCACTTAACAAAGCAAAGCGTTTGGTTGAGTGTGGTCACGATGTGGTTATTTTATTGGATTCTATTACCCGTCTTGCCCGTGCACACAACACTGTTGCGCCAAGCAGCGGTAAAGTTTTAAGCGGTGGTGTTGAGGCAAATGCCATGCAAAAACCAAAACAGTTTTTTGGTGCTGCACGTAAAATAGAAAATGGCGGTTCGCTTACCATCATTGCAACTGCATTGGTAGATACCGGCAGTAAAATGGACGAAGTTATTTTTGAAGAATTTAAAGGAACCGGTAACATGGAGTTACAGTTGGATCGTAAATTATCTAACCGTCGTATTTATCCTGCAATTGATATTGTTGCAAGCAGTACAAGACGTGATGATTTGTTGTTGGACAAAGATACTTTTAAACGCATGTGGGTTTTGCGCAAGCATATGGCTGATATGAACCCCGAAGAAGCATTAAATACTTTGCTTAAAAACATGAAAGGAACCAAAGACAATGCAGAGTTTTTAACGAGTATGAATGGATAAGAATAATTTGCAAATGTGCAAATAAGAAAATGTAACAAAGAAAATCCTTCGAATATAATCGGAGGGTTTTTATTTGAAGCTATCGGCAGTGGTTTTATTAATCAACTGTGGTCCGGCTTTTCGCATTACTCCTCGTTGCGTTCGTGCCTCACTTCACTTTGGGGTACTTGCTTCAATCCGGGCTATAGTTCAGCAGTAAATCTTTTTTCAACTTTTTTCTTCTTCCAATCTTTGTAAATTCCTTCTTCTTCCAAAAAGAAAGATGGAGCTGCTTTACCTTTACATCATGCAAACCGTAGTAAAAGGAAAATTAACCGATGCTTTTACCCGCTGTCAACACTATCAATCTCCGTTAGATATTATTGCCATAAAGTTTAAATGCTGTGATACTTATTATGCATGTATACATTGCCATGAAGAATTAACTGACCACAAAGTTGCTTTGTGGCCGCAAAATGAATGGAACACAAATGCGATTTTGTGCGGTCAATGCAAAGCAGAAATATCCATTAATGAGTATTTTAACAGCAACTACAAATGCCCAAATTGCAACAGCGACTTTAACCCAAAATGCAGTAACCACAACCATTTATATTTTAATATAATGAAATAAAACAAAGCGTTTGAGTGGCTTTTTTCTAATCTTTTAAAACAATATTCCGCAATTAACAGCAACGTAAATTTCTATAACATAATTTTATATCTCTAAGCTATAAAAGCTTCGTATGTTATTCTAATAAAAGAATTAACCCTTAACAAAACAATTTAAATAAATAAATAATGAAACAGTACTTAACAGCTTTTTTTGCCTTAATTATCGTAGCAAGTGCATGCACAGCTCAGCAGACAAATAAACAATCGTCAAAATCAAGCGCAAAGCCAACATTTTCTAAAGGAAAAACAGAAGCGGAGTGGAAAAAAATTCTAACGCCTACCCAGTTTGAAATAATGGTACAGCGTGGTACAGAAGCACCATTTAATAATCCTTATGCTAACAATCATGAAAAAGGTTTTTATTTAAGTGCAGCAACCGGCGATACTTTATTTAGCTCAGAAACCAAGTTTGAATCAGGCACAGGATGGCCAAGTTTTTATGCCCCAGTAAGTAAAAACAAAGTGACCGTTGTAAAAGATGATAGTTATGGAATGTCACGAGATGAAATCATAGAAACAAGTACAGGCTTACATTTAGGTCATGTATTTAATGATGGCCCAAAACCAACCGGCCTTAGATATTGTATGAATTCTGCAGCATTTAAATTTATTAAAAGCAAATAGGTTTTAACCTTTTTAATTAAGCCACAACCTTCAGACTTACCTGAGGCTTGTGGCTTTTTTGTTTACGTTATTATTGCTTATTCTAAAAGGTTTTTTTCATTATAGGAATAATCCACATAACAATTGCTGCAATTAACATACTGCACCCACCAGATAAAATGATTAAAACTGTTTCTCCTTCAAAAAAATGCCGATTTAAATACCCCAATAAAAACGCTGCAATAACCTGTGGTATTACCACAGAAAAATTAAATACTGCAAAATAGGAAGTCATTTTATCTTCAGCTGCAATGTTACTTATAATGCTGTACGGGATATTGGAAATACTGCTCCACGCTATTCCAATAAATGCAAAAGAACTAAGCAACAGATATTTGTCTGTAATAAAATACATCAGCATGAGCCCAAAACTTCCTGCAAGTAAAGCAAGTGCGTGAAGTTTTTGTATAGCAATCTTCTTCTGTAAACTTGGTAAATAAAATGCAAGCGAGGCTGCCAATAAGCTGTAAAATGCAAAACAAATTCCTACCCAAGTGGTTCCGCTTTCAAAAGCTAAGCTATCCGCATCTGTAGTTTTAAAAACATATTTAGTTATAACAGGTGTAGCGTATATCCACAACGAAAATAAACCCAACCATGTAAAAAACTGAACAATGAATAAAGGCAGCAAATGTTTAAAAATTTTCAGCATGCGTAAATGTAATAAAATATACAGCTATGTTTTAGGCGGCTTTTATTTTTCTGCAAAATAGTAATAGTGCTGTATTTTTGTAGTCACTATTTCATATGGCTGTCAATAAAATTACCGTCGAAGATTTTTTACTGCTTTCAAAAAATTTACCTGTGCTAGATGTGCGCAGCCCCAGCGAATTTAAACATGCTCATATACCCAATGCATATAATTTACCCTTATTTAATGATGAAGAAAGAGCAAAAATTGGCACAGCTTACAAACAGCAAAGCAGGGAAGAAGCTATAAAATTTGGACTGGATTTTTTTGGACCGAATATGAGAACTTTAGTGGAGAACGTAGAGCGAATAGTTGCAGGTTACGGGTTAAGGATTAAGGGTTTAAATAAATCAAACAAACTAAGTAATTCGCAAACTTCTAACCCGCAAATCGCAACTAACAAACCCGCAACATTATTATTTCATTGTTGGCGTGGAGGTATGCGTAGTGCAGCAGTAGCATGGTTGTTAGATTTGTATGGGTTTAAAGTTTATACACTTATTGGTGGTTACAAAGCTTACAGAAATTGGGCTTTGGAACAGTTTGCAAAAGAATATAATTTTAGGATAATTGGCGGTTACACAGGCAGTGGAAAAACGCTGCTGTTACATGCATTGGAAAAAGAAAACAATGCTATTGTAGATTTAGAAGGCTTGGCACATCACAAAGGTTCTGCACTTGGTGCTTTAGGAAATCTTCCACAACCCACGCAGGAAATGTTTGAAAATCTATTAGCAACCCGGCTTTCAACCTTCAACCATCAACCTTCAAATATAATTTACCTGGAAGATGAAAGCCAGCGTATTGGGGACCTGCAAATACCAATGCCGCTTTGGTATTGCATGCGCAAGGCTCCTGTTTATTTTGTTGATATTCCATTCGAAGAAAGGTTGAATTATCTCACGGCCGAATATGGTGTTCATCCAAAGGAACAACTGGTAAATGCCATCATGCGCATACAAAAAAGACTAGGCGGTTTAGAAACCAAAAATTCCATTAATTTTTTGCTGGAAAATAATTTTAAAGAAAGCTTTCGCATCCTTTTACATTATTACGATAAATGGTACGCAAAAGGTTTGTACAACAGAGAAGATGCAGAGATTCTTATAAAAAAAATACCTGCAGAACTGGTAAATACAGAACAGAATATTGATTTGATAAAACTAAATATTAACTAAGCGTATTATTAAAGTATAAACATGAGCGAAATAAAACTTACACAATATTCTCACGGCGCAGGTTGCGGCTGCAAAATTTCTCCACAGGTATTGGATGTTATTTTAAAAGGTAATATTGCTATGCCCGATAATGATAAATTAATTGTAGGTAATCATAGTAAAGATGATGCAGCCGTGTTGGATATGGGTAATGGAACGGCGCTAATTTCTACCACCGATTTTTTTATGCCGATAGTTGATGATCCTTTTAATTTTGGGCGTATTGCTTCTGCAAATGCTATTAGCGATGTGTATGCAATGGGCGGTAAACCTGTTCTTGCTATTGCAATATTAGGTTGGCCAATAAGTAAACTTGCTCCCGAAGTTGCGCAACAGGTTATAGATGGCGCAAGAAGTATTTGCAAAGAAGCGGGCATTTCTTTGGCAGGTGGGCACAGCATAGATTCGCCTGAACCAATTTTTGGCCTAGCCGTAAACGGCATTATTAATATTGAAAATATTAAACAAAACAACAAAGCACAGGAAGGTGATTTATTATTTCTTACAAAACCAATAGGTGTAGGTATTCTTACCACAGCAGAAAAAAAATCTTTGCTTAAGGAAGAACATAAAAACCTTGCAGCAAACCAAATGATGCATTTAAACAAAGTGGGTGAAGCAATCGGTAAATTAGCTGCAGTTACAGCAATGACTGATGTTACGGGCTTTGGGTTGCTTGGTCACCTTACAGAAATGGCTGAGGGAAGTGGCTTAAGTGCAGTTATAGATTTTGATGCGGTTCCACTCATAAATTCTTCTATTAAAGAATACATTGCACAGGGTTGTGTGCCTGGTGGCACTAATAGAAACCGTGACAGCTACGGCCATAAAATTGCAGAACTTACAGAAGAACAATGGGCAATTTTAGCAGATCCACAAACGAGTGGTGGATTGCTGATTGCAGTAAATAAAAATGCAGCAGACGGTTTAATAAAAATATTAAATGAAAATGGCCTAAGTGCTTTTACAAATCCAATTGGTCAAATGACAGCACAACAAGAAAAAATTGTAAGCATTCAATAACTTTTTTATGCAGCTTTCTTTGGGAGAAATATTAGGTTCAGTTGGGGTGGCTCTTTTATTAATTGCCTTTTTAATGAACCTCTTAAAAAAGTGGTCACAGGATAGTTTGCCTTATATTTTAATGAATACAATAGGTGCAGGGCTTGCCTGTGCCTCAAGTGTGCTTATCCATTTTTTCCCTTTTATAATATTAGAAGGAACATGGATGCTGGTTTCTATATTTGCTCTGGCAAAATATTTTAAACAGCGAGGTTGAGCTCATCAATTTGTTTGGCAAGTTTTGTATCTTTTGCAGTTACTACATCGCCTGCATCGTGTGTGCTTAACCAAATTTCTACTTTGTTGTAAGTATTTTTCCATGTTGGGTGATGGTCCGCTTTCTCTACAAGCAAAGCAACAGCCGTCATAAATGAAAACGCTTCTACGAATGTTTTGAATTCATATTTTCTATACAGATTGCCTGATTTTTCTTTCCACATAAATTATATTTTTAAAGAATTAGAAATTGTTTGTTTTTAATTTTTTCATTTGTCATTTCTGTTACCAATTGCACTGCGGGTAATAATCTTAATGACTGTATTAATACACTCACTTCATCTTTTTCCATTTCTTCACCTTTTGCAAGCCACAAATAATCGAGATGTTTAAATTCGGGTAACAGATATTCACCATCATCTTCATTGTTATACAAATAATGCACCATAGTGGAACCCGGCACCACATATTCATAAATAGAGAAAAAATAATTCCGCTCTTTTTTTCTAAGCTGAATTTCTAAACTGTGGTTTATTTTAAAATGATAACCCAACGCCTGGTTTGTATGCCAGCTAAACTGATAGTCTTTTACAGGTGCTACAATACCAAGCAGGCAGGTGCTTTCAAAAAAGTCATCAATAAGGGTTTCTGTATCTATTTTAAGTTTCATTTTGCGTTTTTTCACCGCAAAGAAAAGAGTTTCAGGAGTTGTCGCAGAGATATTTTTAGTCTTTGCGTAACCTCTCTTTTCCTCGCATTCTCTGCGGTGAATCTTTTAAAAAGTTACCATAAACTCCATCATTTCCTTTCCCCTCAGCAGTTTTACTTTTGTGCTTTCTCCTTTATTAAATTTATTTAGGGCATCCATATAAGTTTGCACATCGCTAAATTTATGCTCACCCAATTGCATTAAAACATCTCCTGTTTTTATGCCTGCTTTTATTGCGGGGCGGTTTTCTGAAACACCATCTACCATTACTCCGTTGCCTGTAAATGTGTAATCAGGCATAATGCCCAAGCTTACTTTAAAGCTGCTTTTTCCCATCGAAACTTCTCTGGTTTTTGTAAAGGCAAGTTTCTCCATTTTGTTTGTTTGCGCAATTATATTTTCTATGTATTGGATAATTTTATATTCACCTTCGTAATTTATTTTATATGCATCATCCGTTGGTTTGTGATAATCTTTGTGGCTGCCTGTAAAGAAAAACAATACAGGTATATCTTTTTTGTAAAAAGAAGTATGGTCGCTTGGTCCGCTGCCGCTGCTGTCTGCATTTATTTTAAAATAAGTATCTTTTGTATTGATGATTTCCCCCCATGTTGGTGATGTTCCGTAACCGCCAATTGTGAGTCCGTGTGTACTTTCATTAAGCCTTCCAACCATATCCATGTTTATCATGTAGTTCACAGTTTTTAAATCGAACCCTGCATGATCTGTAAAATGTTTTGAACCAAATAAACCGAGCTCTTCACCTGAAAAAGCAATAAACAAATAATTGTATTTTTTGTAAGTTGATTTTTGTAAGTTTTTTGCAAGTTCAATCAAAGCTGCGGTACCACTTGCATTATCATCTGCTCCATTATGTATCATAGGAATGCTGCCGGTATATAATGAATTATGATCTTCGCCATAACCAAGGTGATCGTAATGCGCACCAAGTATAATTGTGTTAGTTGCTTTGTTGTTGATGTAGCCAATTACATTGTGGCCAAATTTTGTTTTAGCAGTTACTGCAACTGATAAGCTAACGGTATTTAAACCGTTGGCTAATTTATTTCTTAAAATATCCTTTATATAAATAACCGGTATGGCTAGTGCCGGTGTTTTATCTTTTTCATCAAATTTTAAATCGTCTTTTATGGCGCCTGTATTTGTAAATATTAAGAGCTTTTTGTTTTTTGAAATCTGCTCGTTGCAAACACTGAGTATCTTTTCTTTTAAATCAAAATGTGGATTGTTTTGGTTTTCTTTTAATAGATCTGCCAGATCATAAAAGGTAATATCTTTTTTAATTTTTTCTACTTGTGTTTCTGCAAGGTTTCCTGAAAAGGCAAACGGAAAATAATGTTCATTTGCTATGTAAGCAATATCACCAATTACAAACGATGTGTTTTGGCCTATTTCTCTTCCTTCATTTACTTCAAACTCTTGTACGTATTTTTTATCTGTTGTAAAAGTTTGCAGGCCTACTTTTTTAAATTCTGTTTGTATGAAATCATATGCCAATTTTTCTCCAGCCGTACCCGTGCGCCTACCTTCTAATTTATCATCGGCTAAATAATTAATATTCTTTTTTAGGGACGTTATTACTGTTGAATTATTTTTTGTTTTTTGCTGCGCCTCCGCAACAAATGATGTAAAAAATAATGCTATAAAAAAGTAGTTTGATTTCATAATTTTATTAATAATCACAAAGATATTTAATGCGCTTTTGCTTGCAGGAATGTTTTTTTAATATTTGAGAAGTAATATTATGATATGGCCTGTATTTTAATCTGTGCAAATCAGAAAAATCTGTGAGGATAGGACTAACGGATTTTTATTAGATATTGCTAAAATAAAAGTAGAGTAAAGATCAATCGCTGAAGAGCGGCGGGATAGAAGTGAATATCCTTTTTATATCGCTTCAGCGAATAAAAAGATAGCAACGGATAGCCCGGACAACTGTTGAGAAAAGAACTTTTACTTACCGCCAAAATCTTGCTGTTTTTAAACCTTTATATTTGCAGCCTT
>JANXTG010000130.1 GCA_025352525.1 Ferruginibacter sp. | reverse complement strand
TTCATTTTCAAAAACTCATTCAATCCATAAACCGGTAATATTGGAGTTCCTTCCTTTTTTAATTGCCCATCTCTTGTAACAAAGAAATCTAATTCATGATGCAATGCACAATAGTACTGTAATGCATCTTCAATATCATTTATTTTCGAATGCAAAGCATTTAATGTAACGGTATGAGAAATATCAATAACTTTTATATCAATTAATAAAGTAAGTAAAATTTCTTTTGCTTTTTTAGCTCCGTAAGATTTGGTTAACCAATATCCAACTATATGAACGATGGCTGGGGTTATAAAGGCTTGTAATTCATCATTAATAACAAGCTCAATCAGTCTTTTTGCTTCGTTGTAATTTGTGCGTTGAAGTGTAAAGTCCAATAGAATATTGGCGTCTATAAATATTTTAAAAGCCATATTTTTTTGATTGATCATTGTAAAAAAGTTCTTTTAAATCTGCATTATTTTCGATTGCCGGAGCTTTCATGTCCTCTATGAGTTTTATGATGTTTTTTTTCTTAGCCGTTTTTGTTAAGGTTGTAAAATAATTTTCTACCAATTCAGATATACTTGTGTGTTGTTTGGAAGCATATATCTTTACGTTAGATAATAAATTTTCTTCTATTGTAATATTTAATCTTGCTTTCATACATTAAATATACGCACACTTTATGTTTATGCGCATATAATAACTTAAAATTTTATGATGTAAAATAGTTTTGGTAAATATTTATAAGCGTATTTCTTTAAAACACGGTAAAAATTAATTATTATATAGTAATGATTTGTGACCGCTAAGTTTTAAGAATTCTTAGAGGAAAAAATAGTTCAGACAATAAATAAGTTTTAATAAATAATATAAATTCAATTGAATACTCACTACACTTATTTTTTAATTCTTGCCTGCTCACTCGTAGGGCCGCTGGCACTAAGCTTCGATAAAAAAGTTCAATTTTATAAAAAATGGAAAGCTGCTTTTACTGCAATGCTTTTACCTGCTGTTTTTTATATTTTCTGGGATGGCATATTTACACATTTGCAGGTTTGGTTTTTTAATGAGCAATACGTAGTTGCAAAAACATTTGTTTACAATTTGCCTCTGGAAGAAATGCTCTTCTTTTTTATAGTTCCCTACTGCTGTACTTTTATTTATGAATGTATTCGCACTTATTATCCATCTGTAAAAACAACAAAAAAAAGTGATGCTATACTATTTGTGTTGGCTGTACTTCTTTTAATTACATCAGTATTTACCCGCCATCTTTATTATACATTTTACACCTGCATTTTTCTTTCATGTTTCATTTTTCTTTTTTTTATTTTTAGAAAATACTTTGCGGATTTCAACAGTCAGGCTTTTCTCATTACCTATTTAATTATTCTCATTCCTTTTCTAATTGTAAATGGGTTTCTCACATCCATACCTGTAATAACCTACAACAACGGAGAGAACCTTGCAATGCGCATTTATACTATACCTGTAGAAGATATTTTTTACGGTATGTTGCTAGTAATGATGAATATTGTTGGTTATGAAAAGTTATTAAAACGGACATAAATATTTTACATCACAAGCCACCTCTTACTTAGCAAAATATCCGCTTCCAGTTTAATTATTGATATTTCGGGTAGCTAGTTTTATCGTGGATTTTTTACAGAAACATAAACCTGATAAAAAAGTTTTCCACTTTCTAAAATTATACTTATAATGACTAACCTATTTAGTATTTTTATACTAAATAAATTGGCAATTTAAATATTAATTTTTGATCATGAAAAATATGACAGCAATGCCCGGGTACAAATTGAACGAATATTTATTGGTGCTTAATCCACATGAAGATTTGCGCAATAAAATAATGGAAATTAAAACGTTGTTTAGTGAAAGCTATCAAACATCAAATGCCGCGTATGGCAAGCCATTTATTACGCTGGCTACTTTTAAGCAGTTGGAAATTGTAGAAGAGCGAATTAAAAACAAATTTCATTTTATTGCCATGGGCCACAAGCCTGCAAAAATAGAGTTGAAAGATTATGGCAGTTTTCCTGCGCATACCATATATATAAACATAACGAGTAAAGTTCCTATACAAACACTTGTAAAAAAGATAAGAACAGAAACCCAAAGGCTTATGAAGTTTGATGATGATAACAAACCCCATTTTATTATGGAACCTCATCTTACAATTGCCAGTAAACTATTACCGTGGCAATATGAAAAAGGTTGGTTGGAATATAGTCACCGACATTTTACAGGAAGATTTATTGCTGATGCCATGTTGCTTTTAAAACGACCGGTCGGAGAAAAGAAATATGAAATAGCAGGCCGATTTGAATTTGAAAACTTACCCATTAATACTTCTCAGGGTGAATTGTTTCTTTAAAGAAAGTGGATTATCTATTCTTTGATAAAGTTGAAAAAAGATAAAATGCAGAAGGGCTCCGGGATAGAAGTGAAAAGCCCACAGTGAAGCGCAGCAAAACGAGGACTTGTAATGCATAGCCCGGACTACTGATGATAAAAGATTATTTGATAAAAGCCCCAAATACTTTTAAAAAAAGATGAAGAATTACTAAAACTTAAAATAGCATGAGCGAAAAATTGCAACAGGATCAGCATAAAGTAAAAGCTGATGAGCAGGACGAAAAATTGCAGTACAAGTATGGACGTGGCGCTCAGTTTAATACTAAAAACCGTTTTATAAAAAATGAATTTACGCAGGAAAATGTGGAAGCCGTAGATGATTGGTCAGCGCAAAATATAAAAACGCAGTACATAGAAATGCAATCGAAAACGATTGTAAATAAAGTTGAAAGTAAAGATGTGGGTATGGGTTACAGTATAAATCCGTATGCAGGTTGCGAACATGGCTGTATTTATTGCTATGCCCGAAATGTGCATGAATATTGGGGTTACAGCGCAGGGCTGGATTTTGAACAGAAAATTTTAATTAAAAAAAATGCACCACAGTTGCTGCGAAAGTTTTTGGAACACCCAAAATGGGAATGTGCACCGATTATGCTAAGCGGTAATACAGATTGTTACCAACCTGCAGAACAACAATACAGACTTACCCGTGGTTTGCTGGAAGTATGCAATGAATTTAACCAGCCGGTAGGCATACTTACCAAAAACTCGTGGATACTCAAAGACAAAGATGTATTGCAGGAAATGGCGAAGAAAAATATTGTATCGGCCATGGTATCTATTACATCTTTTAACGAAGACCTGCGCCGCAGTATGGAACCCCGAACCACTACAGCAAAACAAAAATTAAAAGTTATTGAAGAGCTGAGCAAAGCCGGCGTGCGCATGGGTGTTATGATGGGACCAATGATACCCGGATTAAATGAACATGAAATGCAGCGTATAATGAAAGAAGCTGCTGACCATGGTGCAACTTTTACTGCCTATACTTTTATAAGATTAAACGGGGCTATTAAATTTTTATTTCACGACTGGCTCTACAAAAAATTTCCAAACCATGCAGATAAAGTTTGGCATTTAATTGAGCAAAGCCACGATGGAAAAGTAAATGATTCTCGCTGGGGCGTACGCCTGCGTGGTGAAGGAAATATTGCGCAAATGGTAGCACAGCAATATAAAAAATATGGTCTGCTTTACAATATGAATGCGGAAGAATGGAGTTTGGATACGAGTAGATTTAGCGTGCCTGGTGGGCAGGGGAAATTGTTTTAACCCATAATTCTAATTCCTTTCTTTCCTTTTTTCATAAATATTGTGGCTTAGTTTTAGCATAAATTCATAAAAAGATTGTATGCTTAAAGAAGACAAAAACAGGTTTATGCAAATGGCAATTGATCTAAGCCAATATGCACTGGATAGTAAATGTGGTGGACCTTTTGGGGCCATTATAGTAAAAGATGGTAAAATTATTGGCAGCGGCAGTAATAGGATAACTGCAGACCTTGACCCAACAGCACATGGCGAAGTAACAGCAATTCGGGAAGCATGTAAAAATATTGGAACAATAGATTTGTCAGGCTGCGAAATATATACGAGCGCTGAGCCTTGCCCTATGTGTACCGCTGCCATTTACTGGAGTAAAATTGAAGCAGTATATTATTGTAACACTGAAGAAGAAGCTTTAGAACATGGTTTTTCTGATAAAAAAATACTGGCAGAATTACGAAAACCAAAAGCAAAAAGAACCCTGCTTTTTAAAAGAATAAAAAATCCCCTGGGCATTCAAATTTTTAAAAGATCATTAGAGGGATAAATATAAAAACCGAAACGTAATGTTTCGGTTTTTATAGTAATTCTTAAAATTTACTTGCTATAAATTCAATCAGTTTTTCATCGCTCATTTTATTTGAAGTTGATTCTTCTGTTTTTGTATTTTTAAACTGAGGGGTATCTGCTAAGTAATGCATAAACTTTTCCTGAGCAACTCCGGTTCCTGTTAAATGTATATTCGTTGCATTCTGCATATG
>JANXTG010000105.1 GCA_025352525.1 Ferruginibacter sp. | reverse complement strand
TGGCCAACCCTTTACTGAACTTTCTTTGGCAAAAGCATTACAGCCTTAGAAAAAACAGTAGATTTTTGTTACCGTTCGGTACCATTTATTAGAGAATAAAAGGGTAAAAAGTTTTTTATTTTAGTTATATTTTAATTACGCGGATAAGATGTTTCAAAACATAAAAAAATAAAAAATAAGCAAGTTATTGATTCGACAAAAAAGTCTTTAAAAATTTCTTCTGAATTAATAGACACTAAACCACTTGCACAAATTTAACGGGCAACTTTAAACTTACTTTTCGTTAAATTAAATTTTAGTAATTCAGAAAAGTTTTAAGGGTTAAAATTAAGGATTGAAAATAAACATGGCAAATATTAAATTCAAAGACAGGTTTTCAGCATTAGGTAATCTTCCTCGTTTTTTTAAGTTAGTATGGCAAACAAGTCCATCGATTACTATTGCCAATGCTATACTTCGTATTTTTAAATCTGCTACTCCGGTTGCTATTTTGTATGTTGGCAAACTTATCATTGATCAGGTTGTTTATATAAGCCAAAGCAAACAAAGTATATCAGCAGATAATTTATGGAAACTTATTGCCATTGAATTTGGCTTAGCAATTTTATCAGATGTGCTAAACAGGGCCATCACATTAATGGATAGCTTACTTGGTGATTTATTTTCAAATCATACATCAGTAAAAATAATTGAACATGCTGCAACCTTAGATTTGGATCAGTTTGAAAACTCCGCTTTTTATGATAAAATGGAACGTGCCAGGCAACAAACTGTAGGTAGAACAGTGTTGCTTTCGCAGGCTCTAAGCCAGGTGCAGGATTTAATTACAATGGGTTTTTTAGCAGCAGGTTTATTGGTATTTAATCCTTGGCTTATCATCATTCTTTTAGTGGCTATTATTCCCGCATTTCTTGGAGAAACATATTTTAATGATCAAAGCTATTCACTCAGCCGGAGGCAGACACCGGAACGCAGAGAATTAGATTATATAAGGTTTTTAGGAGCAAGTGATGAAACTGCCAAAGAAGTAAAAATTTTTAATTTATCCAATTTTATAGTTACCCGTTTTCGTGAACTTTCAAATAAGTTTTACAACGCCAACCGTGTTTTAATAATCCGCCGTTCTGTTTGGGGTAGTGTATTTTCAATGTTGGGCTCACTTGGTTATTACTTAGCCTATGTCTATATCATTTACAAAGCGGTGAACGGTAAAATAACTATTGGCGACCTTACTTTTCTTGCCGGCTCTTTCAGGCAATTACGAACTTTGTTGGAAGGTATTTTAAACCGATTTACAGGTATTTCGCAGGGTGCAATGTATCTAAGTGATTTCTTTGATTTCTTTAAAATAAAATCACAGATTATAACATCTGTAAAGCCAAGAGTGTTTCCTCATCCTATTAAACAGGGTTTTACATTTGAAAATGTAGGTTATAAATATATTAATTCAGAAAATTGGGCAAACCGATATTTAAACTTTACGCTTAATGTGGGTGAAAAACTTGCTTTAGTTGGTGAAAATGGTGCAGGTAAAACAACTCTCGTAAAACTATTAGCAAGATTATACGAGCCTACCGAAGGGCGAATTATGTTAGATGGTCATGACCTGCGAGAATATGACATCAATGATTTAAGAATGCAGATTGGTATTATTTTTCAGGATTATCTGCGCTATCAAATGACGATTGCTCAAAACATTGCAGCCGGTAATATTATAGAGCAAGAAAATCGTAAACTGATAAAAAATGCTGCTGAACAAAGTCTCGCAAATATATTTATTCAAGATTTTCAAAAAAATTATGATCAGCAGTTAGGCCGCCGCTTTAATGAAGGCGTTGAATTATCAGGTGGGCAGTGGCAAAAAATTGCATTGGCCAGGGCATACATGAGAGATGCGCAATTGATGATTTTAGATGAGCCTACAGCTGCACTTGATGCAAGGGCAGAGTATGAAGTGTTTCAAAGATTTGTTGAGTTAACTAAAGGAAGAACGTCAGTTCTTATTTCGCATAGGTTCTCAACAGTACGCATGGCCGACCGTATTTTGGTTTTGGACAAAGGGGAACTTTTGGAAATGGGAAGTCATGAAGAATTGTTACAAAAAAATGGGAAATACGCTGAATTGTTTCAATTGCAGGCAAAAGGTTATCATTAAAATAAAAGTAAAACTCATTATAAAACCAAATCACAAATATTTACTTTTTAAAGTATAAATCCATTCAACTCTTTAGGGGAAAAGATATATTTGAAACTAAATTTCCATGATTAAATTTGAAAGAACGTTATGCATAAAAGCTTTAAGAATTAGGTTCAGATTTTTAGTTTTAATTTGATATGCATAACAATCTTGATCAAATCCTTGCTAACTCAATGTTTTAAAGGATTTTTTATTTTTAGCAACCTCCAAATCATTCAACTTATCACACTCAAAAGGGTTTAAATTATATCCTTTTTATTTTAGCCGGCGAACGACTCACCTTGATAAAAAAAGCTGCAAAAAATTGCAGCTTTTTAATAATCACAACTTATAAGATTACATTTTCATTTTTCCCATTTTACTCATTCTCCCATCCATATAACATTTATCCCC
>JANXTG010000097.1 GCA_025352525.1 Ferruginibacter sp. | reverse complement strand
CTGACCACTGACCATAGACCATTTGGTACCATTATCTGCAAGTTGTCCACTGTCCATCGTCTGTGGTCCGTTGTCGGTCGTCCTCCCTTCCCACATTTTAACCAACTTCAATGCATTCCACATTTTATTATTGAAGTTCCTGCCCTGTTCCAAAGCACTTTCTTCAAATAAAATATCATTGCCTGCCGGTGATGCAATCATAATTCCAAACCTTACTGCATCTGCACCATACTGTTCAATTAGATCAAGTAGATCAGGAGAGTTTCCCAACTGCTTACTCATTTTTCTGCCTTGCTTATCCCGTACCATTCCGGTAAAATAAACATCTTTAAAAGGCAATTCTTGTTTAAAAGCATAACCGGCCATTACCATTCTAGCTACCCAAAAGAAAATAATGTCCTGCCCGGTAACAAGCGTGGTTGTTGGGTAATAATAGTTTACATCAGCATTATTTGGGTTGCTTATTCCTTTAAAAACTTCCATTGGCCACAGCCATGAAGAAAACCAAGTATCAAGACAATCTTCATCCTGAGTAAGTTTTAGGTTACGAGTTTCAGGTTGCGAAATATGCAATGCGTCCAGATTTTCCGCAACATAAAAATTTCCTTCTTCGTCATACCAAGCAGGTATTTGTTGTCCCCACCAAAGCTGCCTGCTTATGCACCAGTCTTTAATATTATCTATCCAATGTGCGTACGTATTCTTCGCCTTGTTTGGATGAAACTTTATTTTTTCGTCTGCAACAGCAGCAGCAATATCCGGATTTAGTGCAATAAACTTTTTCATATCCATAAACCATTGCAGCGAAAGCCTGCTTTCAATGACTGCTCCCGTTCTTTCGCTTGTACCAACCTGCCCTTTGTAATCTTCTATTTTTTGTAATTGGTTAATGGCAGCAATATCTTCTGCAATTTTTTTGCGAAGTATAAATCTGTCCATTCCTACATAACCATACACCAAGTCACTCGGGTCTTCATCCATCAAATCTTCAATGGTAAATTTCCCTTCCGCATCCAATGTATTTAATGCTTTTAGGTTGTGTTTTTTACCAAGTTCATTGTCATTTTTATCATGTGCCGGCGTTACTTTTAATGCACCGGTTCCAAAATCTACTGTCACATATTCATCGGCAATAATTGGTATTTTTCTGTTGATGATCGGCACAATAACTTCTTTGCCAATTACAGAAAAAAAACGTTCGTCTGTTGGGTTTACACAAATAGCAACATCGCCTAAAATTGTTTCAGGCCTTGTGGTAGCAACGGTTATACCGCCTTCGCTGCCATCAGCAAATGGATAAGTAACATAATATAATTTTGAATCTACATCTTTAAAAATTACTTCTTCGTCGCTTAATGCGGTTTTACTTGCGGGGTCCCAATTTACCATACGCAAGCCTCTGTAAATAATGCCATCTTTGTGCAGTTTTACAAATATTTCTATTACAGATTTATAATAATCCGGGTCCATTGTAAATGCTGTGCGATCCCAATCCAGACTGCAACCCATTTTCTTTAGTTGCTCCAAAATTATTCCGCCATATTTTTCTTTCCATTCCCAAGCGTAAGCTAAAAATTCTTCTCTGCTGAGAGATGATTTTGTAATGCCTCTTTCTCTTAACATGGCTACCACTTTAGCTTCTGTGGCAATAGATGCATGATCTGTACCCGGTACCCAACATGCATTTTTGCCTTGCATACGTGCACGGCGAATTAAAATATCCTGTATCGTATTGTTTAAACAATGCCCCATGTGAAGTACGCCTGTTACGTTTGGTGGCGGCATTACAATAGAGTACGCCTCCCGTGCATCGGGCACACTTTTAAAATAACCGTTATTCATCCAATGGCTGTACCATTTTTTCTCAATTTCCTGCGGCTCAAAATTTTTAGAAAGTTCCATTCGTTGTCTGTCGTTTTTTTCTGCGGCGAAGGTACAAAAAAAGCCTCCCTAAATCCCTTCGTGGAATGGGCTTTTGAACAATGAGAGTTTGGACAAAAATTCTTTTTGTCCAAACTAAGCAGCAGCTATGGTCAACATCGTTGTGAACTTGTTCTGTTATTATTTTTTTTAATAAAAAGAAATAATAATCTCACTTGTACGGTATACCTTTTTTGAACTTTAATTATGCAACTGATTGTGCATGCTGTTGAACAAAGATAAATTGCTGAAGGGCTGCGGGTGGACTGAGCGGTGTAGCATTTGTGAGCATGCGCCAAAGGAGCTTATGCTCACAAATGCTACGGTACAGCGAAGGAGACCGAACAAAAGATCATAAAAGAAAAAATGATTACAGCCCCAAAATAAATAACCATATCACTAAATTAGTTAGTAATTTGCAACTCTTCAAAAACAGATTTTAAGAAAATATTTATCCAGTAAGTATGTACGCAATTGTAGATATTGAAACCACGGGCGGCAGTGCAGCAAGCAGCGCTATAACAGAAATAGCCATTCATGTTCATGACGGTAAAAAATTAATTCAACATTTTACTACACTTATAAACCCTGAAAGAAGAGTGCCTGATTTTATTACTGCACTTACCGGCATAAGCAATGCAATGGTGGCTAGTGCGCCCACTTTTGATGAGGTAGCGGATAAAATTTATGAACTGTTATCTGACAACATTTTTATTGCCCACAATGTAAATTTTGATCATTCCTTTATTTACCATCATTTAAAAAAAGCAGGTTACGAATTAAATGTAAAGAAACTTTGTACAGTACGCCTTGCTCGCAAAGCATTGCCAGGCTTGCCTTCGTACAGTTTGGGGAAACTTTGTAGAAGTGTAAATATTTTAATTGATGACCGCCACAGAGCGGACGGCGATGCAAAAGCTACCGTAAAATTGTTTGAAAAAATATTGGCGGAAGGAGGAATGGAGCACATTGATAAAATGCTCAGGCGATCCTCATCTGAACAATGGCTGCCGGTGAATTTAGAAAAGAAAAAAATAGAAAATCTACCACCGGTTGCAGGCGTATATTATTTTCACAACCACAAAGGAAAAATTATTTATGTAGGTAAAGCCATTAACATAAAAAAAAGAGTGGTTAGCCATTTTACACACAATGATGCAGGCCACAGAAGGCAAAGTTTCTTGCGACTTGTTGCAGATATTAGTTTTAAAATATGTGCCAACGAACTGCATGAGCTTATTTTAGAAAGTACAGAAATAAGGAAACTTTGGCCGCAATATAATTATGCGCAAAAGCAGCCTGTGCAAAAATATGCGCTGTATTCTTTTGAAGACAACCGTGGTTATTTGCGCTTGGCTATTGATAAAAAACGTAAGAATTTACCATCTTTATACTGTTTTAATTTATTGCAGGAAGGGCAGACTTTGTTGCGAAAAATGATCGAAGAATTTGAACTTCATTCAAAACTGTGTTATGTAGACAAAACGCCTTTTTCAGAAAGTGATATGGAATTTACTGAAGCGCCGCTTTATTATAACGGCAAAGTAAAAAATGCCATTACAAGTCTGCATGCGCAACTGCCCACATTTGCTTTGATTGATGATGGCATTGAGGCGGATAAAAACCTGTGTTTTTTAATAGAGAAAGGAAACTTTTGGGGAATGGGTTACATACCCGCACAGTTACAACCCAAGTCTGTAGATGATTTAAAGGATTCGCTTGATCCTTACACCGATAATGATTTTATAAGAAACAGTATATATAACTATGCCGAGCGAAACCCTGACAAGAAAATTTTGTTAAACTAATACGATGTATTGCTTGCATTTTACCGAACAACGCTCTTTACAAAATTTTAAACTGTAAAATTTAATTTTAAATTTCAACTCTTATTTTCGCCAAAATTCCTCTATTTCTTTTTACCCGTAATTTATAATTCGTAATTATATTTCCCCATGTTCAACAATATCATAGCACAAAAACTTTCTATAAAAGCATCTCAGGTAGAAACCGTATTACAATTATTAAAAGAAGGAAGCACTATTCCGTTTATAGCCCGTTACAGAAAAGACAGTACCGGCGCATTGGATGAAGTGCAGATACAGCAGATACAAGATGAAAATAGAGCAATGATTGAATTTGCGGAACGTAAATTATTTATTGAAAAAACAATTTCGGAACAGGGTAAAATGACAGAAGAACTGCAGGCAAAAATTGATGCAGCCATCACGATCAGCAACCTCGAAGATATTTATTTACCCTACAAACAAAAACGCAAAACTAAAGCAGTAGTTGCAAGAGAAAATGGGTTACAACCCTTGGCAGAATTGCTTTTACTACAAAAAGACATTGATATAGAAAATGAAGCAGCGTCATTCATAAATGATAAAGTATTGACTGCCGATGCTGCATTACAGGGTGCAAGAGATATTATTGCGGAGACTGTAAATGAAGATATTACGGTAAGAGAAAAACTTCGAAAGTTTTTTGAAAGAGAAGGTTTAATAAAAAGTACGGTGAATACCGACAAAGAAAATGAAGCGATAAAGTATAAAGATTATTATGCATTTTCTGAAAAAATTTCCACGATTCCATCACACAGAACATTGGCAATTTTGCGTGGATTTTTAGAAGGGTTCTTAAAAATTTCCATTGAACCGCAGGAAGAAATTGCGTTGGAAATTATAGAAGATATTTACATAATTGGCATGAGTAATTGCAGCGATCAAATACGGAAAGCCATTAAAGACAGTTATCGCCGGTTGTTGCAGCCCAGCCTTGAAACAGAATTTAGATCTGCCCTTAAAACAGCGGCTGATGAAGAAGCCATCAATGTTTTTGCAGAAAACCTGCGACAGCTTTTATTAAGTTCACCTTTGGGCAGTAAAAGAATTTTGGCCATTGACCCAGGTTACAGAACTGGTTGCAAAGTTGTTTGTATAGACGAAAAAGGCGAGCTGCAAAAAACAGGATTAATTTTTGTGCACGAAAAAAATAGGATTGATGAAGCGGAGCACATCATCCGATCAATGGTAAAACAATACGATGTACAGGCATTTGCAATTGGAGATGGAACTGCAGGAAGGGAAACAGAGCAGTTTATTAAAAAATTAAACATCAGTATTCCTGTTTATTTGGTTAACGAAGATGGAGCGAGTATTTACTCCGCTTCAGAAATTGCGAGACAGGAATTTCCAGATCAGGATATAACCATAAGAGGCGCTGTGAGTATTGGTCGCAGGTTAATGGATCCATTGGCGGAGTTGGTAAAAATAGATCCAAAAAGTATTGGAGTAGGGCAATACCAACATGATGTAAACCAGCCAAGGCTGAAAGAAAAGCTGGATCAGACGGTAATAAGTTGTGTAAATATTGTAGGCGTAAATTTAAATACGGCAAGCAAACATTTGCTGAGTTATGTAAGTGGCATTGGAAGCACAATTGCAGAAAATATTGTTACATACAGAAAACAGGAAGGCAAATTTACAAGCCGCAAACAATTACTAAAAGTACCAAGGCTCGGCGGAAAAGCTTACGAACAATGTGCAGGTTTTTTACGCATCCCCGGTGCAGAAGATGTACTGGATGCTAGTGCAGTGCACCCGGAAGCGTATGAACTCGTTCAACAAATGGCAAAAGATATAAATGCAGATGTAAATACTTTGATGGGAAATGAAGCATTGCTGAAAACAATTCCTGTAAAAAAATACATTAGCGAAAGTTTTGGTGAACATACCATTAATGATATAATTGCAGAGCTTAAAAAGCCAGGTCTTGATCCACGAAGTGAAGTACAGGTTTTTGAATTTGCGCAGATATTTTCAATAGATGATGTGCATGTTGGTATGGAAGTGCCGGGTGTAGTTACTAACCTTACAAGGTTTGGCGCATTTGTAGATATTGGTGTAAAGCAGGATGGGCTTGTGCATGTTTCTGAAATTGCCCACAAGTATATTCAGGATCCATCTGAGGTTTTAAAATTAAATCAGCATGTAAAAGTAAAAGTAATGGAGGTTGATACGGTTCGTAAAAGGATTGCGCTTTCAATTAAGCAAGCAGAGATATCATCAACACAAAATACCAAAAGTGAAAAGCCGCAAGTTAAACCAATGCAAAACTTTAAGCCGGTTGAAAAAGAAGTAAAACCTGCAACAATGGTAGATGCTTTGGAGGCGCTGAAAAATAAATTCAGGTAAAAATTTGATTACCTATTCAATGGTTGCATTAATTAGCCTTTCTGTAATGGCTTCTTTTTGGGGTTTGAGGATTTCATAACTGCCGTTTTTTACAGCATATTTCCCTTTTGTGTGAATAAGCATTGCGCACTGTTCAGCCTGTTCTCTTTGGTGTCCACAAACGTCTATTAAAGTATCAATAACCCATTCAAATGTATTTACTTCATCATTCCAAACTACCAGACTTAAGTTAACGGCTTCTTCTGTAAGCACATCAACATCTTCCGTAGTTTCAGTTTGTGGATAATAAGAAAAATTTAAATTATTCATTTTTGTAAAATTAGAACATGTTTTAATGAATACAAATAAAAGATTGGTATTTAAATAATAAATAATACCAAATAATAAAACCATTTATTTTACTATAGATTTTAATCAATTAAGGGTAAATATGTCAAGATTTTTTGCAATAAAATCCTAAGCCCGCAAATTTCATTTAAAGATAATTGCGGTTATTTAGAACTTCATATTCATGAAATTGTGTAAGTATGAAAAAACATGTTTTTCCTAATTTTTGAGAATGGAAACAGTAACACTTTAATTCTCCTTAGATTCTAATATTTTGTTGAAAGGAATTGCTTTAAATATAAATAAATCGATTATCACTTTCAAAGCCAATCATGTTGCATGTTTGGTTCTAACTTATTCTCTTAATTTTTTTCCTTCTGTTTTTTTAGGATCTAACGTTTGATTGCGGTTTAAGTTTTGTATCATTTGTTTTTCAGCAGAAGAATTTCGTGGTGCTATACCGAACCTCAATTTTAATGCTCTTAAACCTGATTTTATTTCGTTCCATAAATGCGGAGGTTGTTTATAACCATAAGCTCTATATTTTCCAGGCTGAACTTTTCCTTTACTTTCAACAAAATCTGAAAAGTTTGAAACCCATTTCTCAAAACTTTTAATGTACTCTTTTTCATCAATAACATCTTCGCTTTGGTTTTCGCTGTATTTTTTTCCTATGCCGCTGTCTGCATAAGTCCATAATTGCTCAGGCACTTCAATACCACCGTAACGGCATTGCCAGACTAAGGGAGCATAAGTCTGTCGCATATCTTAAAAGGTTCGCTAACCCCGTCAAAATATTCTTTATGCTGCAATATCTTTGGAATATTATTTTCATACATTTCATCGCCGCCCTGGTCACCATAACAAAAGAAACCGGCCGTTCTTCCTTCAAGGTGGTTCATACTTAACTCTTTCCAAAGTTCTGTATGTTCCAAAGCCATAGCTTTTTCAGGGTCTTTATGGTTTATTAATTTTTCATCAGGGTTTCCTCCGTTCATACACACCATCCTATCAAACATTAATTTTAAATTGCTGGTGGGGGCATACCAGTTTACGGGTCCAATAATAGCCCAAGCATCTGCCATGTCCAGTCTTGCATACAAATCTGCATTCCACATAAAATCTGCTTCGGCGTGGCTATTCTTTTTATAACAATTGCATGGCCATCCATACACACAATGCCATCGAAGTGGATACGCATGCATTGCAACTTTGAATATGTGCACGGCCGTAAGCATTACTCAGGTCTTCATAATCAATTTCCCAAACTTTAGGTAACATATCCGCCATTTTTAACATGAGCATTCTTGCTTTTCCATCTATACCGGGGCAGTTATATTGTTTTCTTGCTGACCCTGCAATTATTAAAACTCTAAATGGGCTTTTTTCAGTGGATAAAGCGGAATTCTTGTCATTTGGTTTCATAATTTTATTTTAATAATGACAATCATTATAATCAACTTTAGGCTTACAATTTGTTTAAATAATTAATAATTTTTATAACAAATGTTGCAAGCTATTAAGGAATACTATATAACCATTGGTAATAAATACCATGTTGATCCGGTTATATTTCTGGGTATTCATGTCGTGGCAACCCCTTTATTTATTTTTGCTGCAGCAT
>JANXTG010000045.1 GCA_025352525.1 Ferruginibacter sp. | reverse complement strand
CCACTTAAAAAAACACCAACAGGTACATCGCTAACCATTCTGTATTGAAAAGCGCTAACCAATAATTTCTCTGTTTCTTCTATGGCTTCGGGTAAATCAATTTTTAAAGCCGGCTTGTTGTAAGCATCATATACATTCCAGTATTGGGTTGTATGCAAAACTTTGATTTGCATATTCAAATTTAAATAATGCCCAGGCTTAAGTTTAAAAGTGTTTTTAAAAATACAATGTGGTGTTGGTACATATCCATATTGCATAAAAGCGCCCACTGCATTTAAATCCATGTCTTTTGAAAATGATGGATGTTTAACGATGGCTTTCAATTCAGATGCAAATAGAAATAAGCCTTCATGGTAATAATAGAAAAAGGGCTTTACCCCTGCTCTGTCTCTACATGCAAATAGCTGATGTGATTCGTCGTCGTAAATAACAAAGGCAAACATGCCGATAAATTTTTGCAACGCCGCCGCACCCCATTGTTTGTAACTGTGTAAAATCACTTCTGTATCGCTGTGGCTTTCAAATTGATGACCGAGTGTTTCCAGCTCCTTTTTTATTTCTTCGTAGTTATAAATTTCACCGTTAAAAGTAATATGAAGGTTTTTAAAATGCATTGGCTGGCTTCCTCCTTCAGTAAGATCAATAATGCTTAGTCGTCTGTGACCCAACCCAACACGACCAAAGTTTGTATCATATATATTGTAACCTTCCCCATCTGGTCCACGGTGAGCCATGGTACGGTTCATTTGCTGTAAAACTTGTAATGAAGTATTGTTGTTAAAATCGAGAAAGCCTGAGATAGCGCACATAGTATAATAATTGTTTTCAAAAAAGGGTAAAAATAGTAATTTTATTAAGCATAACGAACTGAAAAATAAACGCTAACATAAGTAAAATCAGAATAATTATGACGGCAAAAATAATACACTTCATTAAATCAAGAATCATTCTATTTATTAATTGTTGAAATGAAATATAGAAAATTTTATTTTAAAATTTAAACTAGAACATACAATTTAAAATTCTCAGTCGTTTAAAGGTTTCGTATTCGTATTTTGCAACATTATTTAAAGTTTATTCCGCTGCTTTTAAATAATAACATTTACGGTAACATTTAATATTTTTCTGAGCAATGAATTTTTTGCATTTAACTCTGCTTGCATTATTTCCTGATAATGAATACAACTTTGAGAAAAATTTACTTGACTGGTATGAGATTATTGTAGTTGTAGGCCTTTATATTTTAATGAATAACTGGGTTAACAAAAAAAATGAAATTCTTTATAAAAAAAACTTTAAACTTTTTTTTAATTTTAAAATTATTGGTGCCTTATTAATTACATTATTATTTAATCTATATTATGCCGGTGGTGATACGACTGCCTATTTTAATGATGGCAGATTGTTAAATAAAGTTTTAATTACAAATCCTTTGCTTGCCATAGAGATGTTTTTCGATTCTGGGGATACTGCTAAATGGTCTGAAAATTTAAATAATGGGTTTGATGGGTTTCGATTTGCAGGCGATTCCCCTGCCTGGTTTGTAACCAAAATTACTGCCCTTGTAGAACTTTTTACTTTCAGAAGTATGCTAGGTACAGCAATGGTTTTTGGATTTTTTAGCGGTCGGTTGATCTGGAGATTTTATGAAACAATTTTAAAATTTTATCCTTTTGCCGAAAAATATATTGGATGGTCAATACTTTTCGTACCAAATGTATTATTATGGGGATCGGGTATTTTTAAGGATACTGTAACACTTGCCTTAACCTTTTACTGTTTTGTATGTCTTTACAATATATTTATTGTAAAACAAAAAGTAATAATCAACTTTATATTTTTTGTTTTAAGTGTTTATGTAGTATTTATAGTGAAAAGTTATATAATAGTTTCTTTTTTGGGTTGTGCAAGTATATGGGTATTCAGTTTAGTAAAAATAAAATCTCATTTTTTACGAATAATATTAAGGCCTTTTCTTGTAGGGCTATTTGGTATAATATTTTATTTTGCTTTTAATGAATTTATTAAAACCTTCGAAAATTTTTCAATTGATACTGTATTAAAAACAACTAGTACTAACGGCGAATATTTAAAAAGTATTAGTGCCGATGGAAGTGTTTATGATATTGGTACGCTTGATCCCTCTGTTACCGGCATGCTTAAACTGGCACCTGCAGCAATAAATGTTACCCTGTTTAGGCCCTATTTTTGGGAGAGTGGTAAAATAATTATATTTTTTGCTGCAGTTGAATCTACCTTTTTATTATTATTTACCCTTTACACAGTTTTTAAAACAGGTCCATTTAAATTTATATATTATATAATTAAGGACCCTCTGCTTTTGACATTTTTTCTTTTTACCATTATTTTTTCCATTTTTGTAGGTTTATCTTCCTTTAATTTTGGAACATTGGTTAGATATAAAATTCCTTGTATTCCTTTATACCTTATTGTACTAAGTGTTATTCTAAAGAAAGATTCAAACGCTGGTAGACCTCAAATTATTTAAATATATTTTGATTTTTTTCTCTGTCGCTAAATAAAAGAGATAGGCTACAATAACGCATATAGGCACAGCAGTTATCCAAATAATGGGGTTAATAAGATTTGAAGTATTTATTACTCCCGTTGAATCATAAACAATAAAAAGAAGCAAAATTGTCTGAAAATGTGTAGCATATAATGTATAACTAAATTCACCTATTTTTTCTAACCAATTAATCCTTATTCTTTTTTGAAGGGTATTAGCTATTAAAAAAACTGATAACGTTGCAGAGAGTAACATGCTAAATCTGTTATCAGGACTTATGCTTTCAATTACAATCATACAGCCCAATGTGACGGCACTAACTGTTAACAGCAGTGGTACTGATATTCCCTTTACATATTTTTGAAGTGTTGGAATAATATGATAAGAGTAAATCCCCACCATAAAATAAAAGTTATAATTCGTGAAATAATTTATTAGTGTACTATCACTGCTTATAAAGAAACCTAAAACAAACAATATTGCAGAAATAATTACATACCAGCTTAACCTCAAAATAAATAATGGTGCCAATAAATAAAAAATAACTTCATATACCAAGCTCCAATAGGGTGCTATGATAGACTTAGTATTAGGATTGTAAAGAAGATTATTTATAATTTGTTTAAATGAAAAAAAATTAGAAGAATTCTGAAATCTAAAAAACAGAATATTGTCATTATTCAGAAAGCCTGTAAAATATTGCGGACTGTAAACCATTGCAATGATTAAAACAACAGATGCCCAAAGTAAGCCAAGTAAATAAGTTGGATATAACCGCAATGCTCTTTTTTTTAAAAAAGGCAGATAATCATTTTTGGATGCTAAACTGTGAGCTATTGAAAATCCGCTAAGCACAAAAAAAAATATAACAAATTCACCGCTCAGTTTGGTTAAAGACATTAATGAGGCAACCACATAATCGTAAATTTTCCAGGTATTATAGGGGTGCAGTTTTAAATATTGCCCCATACCCATCCATAACAAACCTCTTGCATGGGCTATACAAACATATAAAGCCGCAAAACCTCTTAGCGCATCTAAAATTGAAAAATTTACAACCTGCTTTTTTAAGTTCATTTTATATTTTTACCAATTTTAGGATTTTCTAAAATTGCTCGATAAAACTTTTCTAACTCATAAATATTTCATCGTAAACACTTGCATATTTTTCTATGCCTTTATCTAAATTATAATATTTATCAGCTACCTGCCTTATCGATTTGGGATCAATTAATATACATTTGCCAATAACCTTAACTGTTGATGAAAATGTATTGCTGCTAAAATCGTGAATTAAAATACCAACATTTTCTTCTAAAAAAAGCTTACCAATATCTCCTATAGCATTTGATATCATTGGGATTCCCATACTTAAGATTCTCCAATTTTTACTGGGCTGCTACTTATTTTTGAATACACTTGTTTTACAAAAGAAATACTAATATTACAGGCATAAATATATTCAGGTACTTTAGAAAAAGGTAATATTACAATAATAAAGTCTTTTGCACTTAAATTAAAAATTGTAAGCTTTTGCAATACTATATCATGATTGGAGTTTGTGACAATTAAAAACTTAGCATTGTTATATTGTACCTGTAATTCTTTAAAAAATTACAACATCTCATTAATCATATACCATGCACCCAAAGAACCCAAATGACTTAAGACAATTGCAGCATCATGAATACCTAAATTTTTCTTGCTTCTTTCTTTTTTAATATGTTTGTTATCTTAAAATGATTTTGATCTGCACAGCAAGGAATCACACTTATTGGAATATTTTTAATGTAAAATGGCCATGTAGTAATTTCTGTTTTACCAACATCCGTCAATGAAATTATATGAGATGCTTACTAACAAAAGCTTTTTCTTTCTCTTTATAAAACATATATACCTTTCTCCAAAACCATTTTTTTTATCCCATACGCCCGTCTGCTTTTTCATCAGCCCAAAAACCTCTCATATCGAAAAGGAATTTTACCCCAAATTTTTCTTTTAGAGATAAGCCTACCTCAGCTCCCATGTACCCCCGATAATGAATAAGATCATGTTTATGCTCTTTGAATAATTTAATCGCCTTGCTTTTCAGTCTTATCTTATCGTACACTTTGCTGATAACAGGAGGTTTTTAATGAAACACCAAGGAAAACCATCCAACCAGATGCGATTCATATAAGGTTTCAATATGATTTTTTGTATGGCCAATTTTCCCGTTTTTTTAAAAGTTGAAATACCAAACTAATAACTATCAGCACTAAAGCCAATTAAGTAATTTTTTAACTGCCATCACCTAAGGACACGGTCATTCCATCATATGATATGTATAGTATTCGTTTCATTATTTTTTGATTAATAGGTCAATCCATTTTGCCTGCCATTTCTGTATGCTGTACTTTTGTTCTACAGTTACTCTTCCAGCATTACCAAGTTTTTTTCTCAGTTGCTTGTCATCAATTAATAAACTTAACCATTGGATCCATTCATCAAATGAGTTTGCCAGTAACCCATTTATCCCATGCTGTATTACTTGTTTATTTGTACCAACGTTGCTCATTACTGTTGCTATCCCTTTTCCCATATATTGAATGCCCTTCATACTGCATTTCCCCTTGCTCCATTCATCATTAAATAGGGGCATAATTCCAATATCAAAGTCTTCTAAGTCCTCACTCTCACTGATAGCATTCCATTTTACAGATTGTACATTTAGCCCAGGTATTTTAATATTATCCCGGCTGCTTATTACCTTAAAATAAACTGCTTCTCCATAAATGGATTGAATTTTTATAAGAACATCGGTAATAGATAGTAAATGAACAAGCGTGGTTTCACTTCCACTCCATCCTATGCAAATTTTATTGCTATCGGATTGTGTTTTTACATTGTATACTGATAAATCTATACAAGATGGTATTATATGTACATTACTATTATATTTATTTGCATATGCTGCTAAAAACTCATTACCTGCAATCACCACATTGGCCAGCCTCATAATCTTTGAGTATTTAAACGCTGATTTTAAAAACGAAAATCTTTTATTACCATCTGAAATTTTTTTTATCCAGATGGCATCATCAAAATCATAAATTATTTTCTTTTTAAAAATTTTATTTATAACGTATTCAAAGAAATAACTGCCAAAAGGGATTGTTTCCCGAGCTATAAATACCGCATCATAATTGTTTAAACTAAATAAATGTATGCATCTTCTTCCTAAAATTTTAAATGCAAGAATTATCTTTTTTAAAATAGACTGACCATAAAATACAGGTATATCTTTTTTTTTAATAACAGAAAAATAGTTGAATTTAAATGAAATATCAGGCTTATCAGTAAAAGCTTCAATTCTATACCGCTGATTGGGCGCTATATCTTCATCGAAAATAGTAAAAAAGGCCACTTTTAAATCGCTTAGTAACAAATGGTCGGAAGTTCCTGCAATTACAGATAAATATTTGCTTTTATTTACGTTTATTGAATAATTTGTTTCAACTGTCCGAATTGCTTCTAATCCTATATTTTTTCTTAGGTTTTCCGAGGTTAATAATCGTTCTATTGCAGCAATCCATTCCTGGTCATTATTAACAAGCAGGCCGTTATCATCATGGTTAATAATTCTGAAAATAGTTCCTATTGCAGTAGCAATCGTTGGCACACCTAGTGCCATATATTGAAGTGCTTTTAATCCACTTTTTCCTAATACCCATTCTTCATCAGGAAGTGGATATACTCCAATATCAAAACGTTTAATTGTATTTATTTCATGTTGTTCTTCCCAAGGTATAGCCTCAACATCCACGCCCTCCAATACAAAATCCGGATCACCCATAACTAGTAGTTTAAACTCATGGCTTAGGGCTAATGTTTTAAAAACATTATCAAGAAGGTGTAAATATTTTGAAGTGCTATGACTGCCACTCCATCCAATTATTATTTTTTCTTTTATAGCATAGGTAGCTTTTGGGACATATATATCTGTGTTTATTGTAGAGGATATATCTGTCGTTTTAGAATTGAATTTTTTTACAAAGTTGTCAAGATAAGGCGTGCATGTAATTACATGATTGGCATTTTTCATCAGCCAAATTGGTTTACCTTTTCCTTTAATAAAATTTACAATCTGGTTGGACTTGCTTTTTACATTGCCCATGTATATAAGATCATCAATATCATATATTACCCGCTTTGAAAATTTTATGATTAACCATTCAAATAAGGGAGGGCCAAACGGGGTAACCCACAAATGGATATATACTACATCATATTTACCAATTGTAAATAAATCGTGTATACGGGATAAATAACCTAAAAAGGAATAATACGTTTTTTTTAAAAAGTTACCCTTGCTGTAAATAATTTTCCAAAATGCTTTATTGATAAAAGCACTGGTTTTTACCTCATACCCGGATTCCCTGAAAAACGGATAATATTGTTCGAATTTTAAACGTTGACTGGGAGCTACGTTTTCGGGATATGGACAGAGAAACAGAATTTTTTTAGATATCATGAAATCAAATTCTTATAACATGCTAAATAAGATATGATACCATTTGTAAGGCTGTATGTTTTAGTAACAGACTCACGGATTTTTAAAGAATCTAATTGCATTAAATCCGGGATAGTTTCAACCGCTTCATCCAAACTTTTAGCATCAAAATTTTCTAAAACAAATCCTGCCCTTGCCTCGGTTACTATTTCTTTCACATCTCCAACACCATTATTAACTATTACGGGTATACCCATAGATAATACTTCTGCCAGTTTTGTTGGGGAACTTGATATTTTGGAATATAATGGCTTAATAAACGAAATGTTGATGTCGGATGCTTTAATGAATATAGGTACCTCGTTTCTTGATGCCTCTTTAATAATAAAGTCCTCTATAGATAAATTTTTTGCAGCCACTCTTTCATAAATCATGGGTATGCTTGAGTGGGTAAGTATTAAAAATTTAGCACCTGTATATTTTATTTTTATCCTTGCAAATAAATCAATCATTTCATCGAGCATATACCAGGTTCCTATTGATCCAAGGTAACTTACCAGCAGGGATTCAGGATCAATACCCAGTAAATTCCTTCCATGTATCTTTTGGGCCAAGCTTGTTAAGGTAAAATGATTGATATCAGCACAGCAGGGAATAACAGCAACAGGCGTATTTTTTTCAACACTGTCCCAACTCATCATTTCATTTTTCCCTGCATGGGTGAGTATCACAACCTGGTCGGCATTTTTAAGAAATAAGGTTTCCCTTTTTTTATAATAATTGTAAACTAATTTATAAAAGGGATTTGAAACATTCCATGAACCATCTTTTTTTTCATCTGCCCAAAAACCTCTCATGTCAAAAAAGAATTTTACACCGTATTTTTTTTTAAGATATAAGCCTACATCAGCAGCGATGTAACTGCGGCAGTGTATCATATCGTATTTATTTTTAAGGTGTAGTGCTTCTGCCTTTTTTTTCATTTGTATGGCATCGTAAAATTTAGAAATTAAAGGTGGCCTTTCACTAAAGGGAAGGGCAACCCATTCTATGGAAGATTCAGCAGTTAATTTTTTAATTAGTTCCTTTCCTTTATTAAATTTTGCTTTTTTTTCAAAACTTAATATGGTAAAATTGTAACCATATCCTGCTAATCCTTTTAAATAAGGAAGAATTTGAGATTGACCTAAAGGATCAGTAAGGCCATCATATGTTAAGTATAAAATCTTTTTCAATTTCATTTATTTTTCATTTCCATGCTAAAATATTACCAAAATTTCTGGTACTCAATTGCCAGATTAAGATGTTTTAACTCATATTAATTATATAAATTTTCTAGTTTTGATAAAGCGTCAGATAATGAAAAGAAACTACTGCTCCATTTCTGATAATCTTCTTATCAAAATTTAAATATAAAAGCCTTTCAATTGCAGCATCATAATCCTCTTAAGTAAAATCCCCAACAACTGCAACAGTATTAACTTATTTTACGATGCTATCCGTGTTTCCAAAACCGACATTGCCTACAATGGGAATTCACATTGCCATTAGCTCTCCTTGTTTTGTAGGACTAGTACTCAGTCTACTATAAGTTGCCCTTAAAAAAAGATACTGTAATGGCACAAAGATAAGAGAATGGGCACCTGCTTCCTTGTAGCTTTTCTTAATAATACTTTCTGGTCGGGTATTTGTTTTGCTTTGACCATTCCCATTATTAAGTCGTGTTCTGAGACCGTAACTAGCATTTTAGATGCCAGTTTTCTGATCAAGAGCCGTCTAAAAAACACGTTTCACCTAGCCTTCATCACTTGCCTATACTTCCCTGATAACACACTACGCTATCACTCCCTTCTATTCCTAACAGTTTAACCCTATTGGTTCTACTTTCTAAGC
>JANXTG010000040.1 GCA_025352525.1 Ferruginibacter sp. | reverse complement strand
TGCTGTTATTTATGCAGGATTTTACGGACATTTCAGTTGGTTTTATTGGCTTGGTACAGCTGTGTTTTGCGGTATGCTTATTTACCAGCATGCAATTGTAAAACCTACTGATTTAAGCAGGGTAAATATTGCTTTTATGACTGCGAATGGCATTGCATCCGTTGTGTTTGCCGTTTTCGTATTGTTAGATTTATTTTTACTGCATTAATATTTGTGCTTTCATCTTTTATTTTTCAATCAGCATTTGCTCGGGCTCTACATTCCTATCTTTTTATTCGCTGAAGCGATATAAAAAGGATATCCATTTCTATCCCGCCGCTCTTCAGCCATTTAACTTTTTTCACCCTTTATTGTGAGGCTGTAAAATTTATTATTTTTAATAACCCTCAGGTTTTGACGATGAAAAAAGATTTAATATCAAATGGCTGCGGGATTGCAGCAAAAATCCTTTTGCTGCCTTTGAGCAAAAGATTGCAGCGCAAAGCCCGAACAAAAGTTGATCAAAGATTTTTTGATTACAGCCCCATAAAATTAGTATTAATAATAAAATTTTATTTACCAATCATACTATCCACACTCACTTTACCAGCTCCTAAAAATAGCAAAACCACAAAACAAATTAAAAATAAAGTAACTACCTGACCCTGCCCCAAAACATTGCTGTTATGTGCTTTTACCAATGCTACGCTCGTAGAGATTATTAGAGGAATACAAGCAAGTCTCGTAAATAAACCAAGTACTACCAGGATACTACAGAAAAATTCTGCAAAAATTACGAGTGCAGTAGAAACTTTAGAACCTATGCCCATAAAGTTTATCATGTGTGCGGCAGTTTCATTAAAGTGAACCATTTTATCATATCCATGTACAAACATCAGCCCGCCGGCAACGATTCTTAAAAATAACATGGCTGTATTAAATGCACCTGCCGAATAATGTGTTGAAAGTAGTTTACTCATTTTTATTGATTTTGGGTTTTGGTTGGGATATGGATTTAAAATAAAAAATTCTTTTATCAAGTCTTTAACAGCTAAATAAAAATACTTTTCATTTGTTTACATTGCGCAATATCCGATTTTATTTATTTGTTAACGGTATAATTTTTGCTAAGCCAGCACTCAACGACAAGCTAGCTTTTAACTTACAATTTTAACCAACTGATGTACAAACAAAATCTTATTTTTCTTATAGCTGTAATGTTTACCTGTACTGTGTTTGCGCAGCCTACACATATAATTACGGATAATGAAAAAGATTATAAAACTGTAAAAGAATTTATTACCAAAGAGCAGTATGCATTTGCGTATCCTTTGGTAAAAGAATTGAAATTAAAATACCAGCCAAATAAAAAAACAGATCATGCATATATAAATGATGACATTGATTATTACAATGCTTTGTGTGAATTAAAATTGCTGCAGGATATTGGAAAGGAAGATGCTACACTTTTTATAAGCAGTGTAAATAATGAACCACGTAGACAAATAATGAATTTTCATTTGGCACATTATTATTTTTTGAAAAATGATTTTCAAAATGCCGTTACAACCTTTACTGATGCAGGTTTTGAAAACCTCAGCAACGACCAAATAGCAGATGCAAAGTTTGAAAAAGCATATTCGTATTTTAACCTTAAACAATTTGAAGAAGCCAAGCCTTTGTTTAATGAAATACATCAGCTTTCAACCGGCAAATATTATATTCCTGCAAATTATTATTATGGTTTTATAAGTTATTATGGTAAACAATACGCCGAGGCATTATCTGCTTTTAAGCTAGTAGAAACCTTTGATGAATACAAGGGTGTAGTGCCTTATTACATTGCAGAAATTTATTATTTTCAAGGGAAAAAAGATGAGGCATTGCGGTATGGTGAAAGTGTACTGACCCGTAAAACACAATTGTATTACGACAAACAATTGCGTCTCTTAATTGGTCAGATTTATTTTGAGAAAAAAGAATATGATAAAGCACTGCCACTATTGGAAGCTTATGTAAACAGTACAGATAAAGTTTCTAAAGAAGTATTGTATGAATTAAGTTTTAGTTATTACACAGCTGGTAATACACAAAAAGCCATTGAAGGGTTTAAACAACTGAGCAACGAAAAAGATTCGATGGGCCAAAACAGCATGTATTTATTAGGAGATCTCTATTTAAAAACCGGTCAAAAAGCAAATGCAAGAACTGCGTTTCAATACAGCGCATTTAACAGCAGCAATGCTTTACAGCAAAAAGTATCACGTTTTAATTACGCAAAATTATCTTACGAATTAGGTTATCAGGATGTGGCTTTAAATGAAATTAAAAATTATATAAAAGATTACCCAAATTCCGATTACGATGCCGAGGCAAAAGAAATTTTGGTTTCTCTATTGGCACGAACAAATAATTTTACCGATGCGCTTTCTTTATATCAATCTATTGAAAGACCTACGGTTGCGATGCAAAAAGTTTATCCAATAATATTATATGGTAAAGCCATTGAATATGTGAATGAACAACAACTTGTTAGAGCAGACGAGTTGTTTAAAAAAATTATCAGCGATGCGAATGCAGGTAAAAGTTCAGATTATGCTAATTTTTGGAGAGGAGAAATTGCATACCGCCAGCAACAGTATGATGATGCAATTAGATATCTAACCATTTTTGTACAAAGCGGTGCGCCAACTCAGGGAGAAGCAAATCAACAAACTGCAAAATATAATATTGGGTACAGTAGGTTCAAAAAAGAAGATTATAAAACGGCTTCGCAATATTTTGAACAGGTCGTAAAAAATGTTACAACAACATCAAGCTCTCTTGAGCATGATGCATTTTTGCGCAATGCAGATGCCTATTATATGCAGAAAGATTTGCCCCGCGCAAATGCTATGTATAATGCTGCTATTGCTGCAGCCTCGCCACAAAGTGATTATGCTATGTATCAAAAAGCAATGATTGCAGGGATTAAAAACAGTACAGAAAAAATCTCTATTCTAAATAATATTAATAAGCAATATCCTAAGAGTTCTTTAAAGCAGGATATTAATATGGAGACAGCACTTACTTATATTGCTGATGAAAAATTTAATGATGCACTAGCATATTTAAATGCTGTGCTATCATCAAACGATGGAGGTTTAAAACCAAGAGCATTGCTTAAACTGGGTCTTGCTTATTACAATAGCAGCAACAATGGTGAGGCATTAAAAAGTTATTCGCAGCTGATAAAAACCTATCCTCAATCAGCAGAAGCTGATGAAGCGGCGGACATCGTCAAAAGTATTTATGTAGAAGAAGGTAAGCCTGAAGAATATGTAAAATTGATGAATGAAAACGGCAAAAATGTTTCCTTGTTAGAGGCAGATTCTCTCACATATTCAGCAGCATTTAATAAATATAATACGGGTGACTGTACTGCTGCCATTACAAGTTTAAATAATTATATTTCTAAATATAATGCAGGTGCTTTTTTAATAGATGCATATTTTCAGCGCAGTGAGTGTTATCAAAAAAACAAAGATTTTGCAAATGCGCTTGTTGGTTATGCTTATGTAAATGCAAAAGCTAACAGCAAGTATTTTGAAAAAGCAACATTGGAGGCTGCACGTATTTCTTATTTTGAACTGAAGAACTATGCAGATGCTAAAAAATATTTTGAGTCGTTGAATAACAATGCCGTAAATCAGGATAATAAATTAGAAGCATTGCGTGGACTGGTTCGTAGTTTTTATCAGTTGAAAGATTTTACAGAAGCCTTTGTAGCTTCAAAGGAATTGCTAACCAAAAAAGGGTTAAGTACTGATGATAAATCTGTAGGGAATTTAGTGTTAGGAAAATCAGCCCAGATTGCGGGCGATTGCACTGCTGCAATTGTAGCGTTTAAAGCTGTTGTGGCAATTAATAAATCTTTGTGGGGTGCTGAAGCCCGGTATGAAATTGCCAACTGTTTGTTCTCTCAAAATAATTTTGCAGCAGCGGAGAAAGCCGCGTTGGCTACTATTAAAGAGACCGGTTACGATGAATGGGTGACTAAATCCTATATTTTATTGGGAGATATTTTTATGCAGCAAAAAGATTATTTTAATGCGAAAGCTACTTACGAAAGTATTGCAAAAAATGCCTCTATTGAAAGTTTAAAAATAATAGCACAAACAAAATTAGTTTCAGCAACAGCTGCTGAAAAATTACAATCCAAAATAAATAACTAGTATGTTTTTACATAGTATTAAAAGGAAATTTTACAGAGTAATGCTGTTGTTTGTTTGTTGCAGTTTAGTTCATAAAACTTATGCGCAGGAGCCTAAAAAAAAGCAATCAATTGATATTAATTCTTCTTATAAACCTGTAATAAAAAATGCCGTCAAAATAAATTTTGCCGGTTCGCAATTACCTGCTGATACAACTTTGCCTAGACTTGTTTATAAAATACCATTGCAAAACTTATTTTATGCGTACAGCCCCATATCACTAAAACCCCTAGCGCTTGAGCAGGATACCAATTTGTATTTGGGTAACAGAAAGTTTTTAAAAGTAGGTTATGGTAATTTTTCAACGCCTTACATTAGTGGCGGGATCAGTATTGGTGATGGTAAAAAAAGCTTATTGAACGTAACAGGAAACTACATCAGCTCAAAAGGAAATATTGTAAACCAAGATTATAGTCAAGTAAACGTAAAGGCTGCAGGAAGTTATTTTTTCGATAACAGTGAACTTTATGGCGGATTAGAGGTAAACGCAAATACGTACCATCTTTATGGCTACGATCATAAGATTTTAAGTTTTAAGAAAGATTCTATACAGCAGCAATTTCAGAATATAGCTTTAAGGGCAGGATTTAAAAATACACAAACAAATGCTCTTGGCATCAATTACAATCCTAATGTAGAGTTGAATTTATTTACAAGTAAGGACAAAGTAAATGAAACAGATGCTATTATTACTTTGCCTTTTGATAAAAATATTACGGAAAACTTTACAGCTAAAGTTGTGTTTAAAGCCGATCTCACAGATTATTCAACCCGCAATTTAAATCCAAATAATATTAAGTTTTCAAACAACATTGTACAGATTACACCTTCGGTAAATTACCATAATGATATCATTAAAATAAATGCCGGTATTACCCCTGCATGGAATAATAAAAAGTATGAATTAATGCCTGATATATTTGCGGAACTACAGGTAAAAGATAAAATCTTTGTGCTGCAGGCAGGTTGGGTAGGGCGTTTAGTAAAAAATAGTTATAAAAATCTTACGGAGATAAATCCTTATTTAGCGCCTGTATTTAGTCAGTTAAATACTAAAGAAACAGAATATTATGGTGGGCTAAAAACAAGTGTTGCAAAACATTTTAATTTAAGTGCCAAAGCAGGTTTGGTTCAATATAAAAATTTACCATTTTTTATAAATGATACCGCTACAGATAATAAATCTTTTAAAATAAGTAATGAAGCAAGCGTTAATAACTTTAGGATTCACGGAGATATCGGTTACATTAATCAGGATAAATTTTCGCTAACGGCGGGAATCACTTTTAATGGATATACATCGATGATAAGCAACGACCGTGCATGGCATACAATGCCTGTGGAAATAAAAAGTTCATTGAGATGGTGGGCTTATAAAACCGTTTTAATAAAATCTGATTTGTACATTTTTGATGGCAGTAATTATCTTGCAAAGGGTAATAAAGCTCTATCGATGAAAGGCGGTACCGATTTAAGTGCAGGTTTTGAAGTGAAAATAAATAAAAGCTTTTCTGTTTGGGCTGATGCAAATAATATTTTAAACAGTAAATATGAGCGCTGGCACAATTATGAAGTATATGGTGCCAATTTTCTGGGAGGAATTTTATTGCGATTTTAATAAGTAAGTTTTATTATTGCATTATGCAAAAGCTCATCGCAAATTATCTTTTTCAATATGGCAATTGTGCCCTGCCACAAATCGGCACTTTGCATATAAAATCTGAACCCGCAATTTCAATTTTTGGTGCTCAAAAAATTGATGCACCTGTTAACTGTATTTTATTTTCAAAAGATATTACAGATAGTAAAAATCTTTCAGAATACATTGCAGTAAATAAAAACATAAGTTTTGAAGAAGCAGCATATCAGTTAAAAAATATTTCTTCAGAAATTTTAAATTTAAAAGGAGCAGCAGATTTTTCTATTCCCGGTGTTGGTGTTTTTACAAAATCTCATGATGATAAACTTTCCTTTGAAGAAATTAAAGTGGGTGATTTTTTTACGCAACCGGTTTATGCTGAAAGAGTAATTCATCCTGATGATTCGCATCCGATTTTAGTTGGTGATAAAGAATCGGATAGGAATAGCATGACAGAACTTTTAACAGAAACGGTTTCTATCAAGAAAAGCAAATGGTGGTTATGGGCAGCTGCTATTTTTGTTTTATCATTTGTTTTAATTTTTATATACCTGAGTAATGAAAACCAAAATAGATCTTTTGGTATCTCCCACAAATATGAATTAAACGAAACCTCACCTCAGTACAAAAATATTCCTTAACCGTATTTGTAATTTTTGAAATAATTTTAATGGTTACATATACATCCTGTCCGGTTTGCAAAAGCAATAAATTAGTAGAAGTTTTTTTAGTAAAAGATTATACAGTTTCGGGCGAATATTTTAGCATTGAAAAATGCAAAACCTGTACTTTATTATTTACCCAAAATGTTGCTGAACAAAATGAAATAGGCAGGTATTATGCCTCTGAAAATTATATTTCGCACAGCGATACACAGGCCGGTTTAGTAAATAAACTTTACCATTTAATCAGAAAAAAAACGCTACAAAGCAAGAAGAGATTAATAGAAGGAGAAACAGAAAAATCTAATGGAAATATCTTAGATATTGGCTGCGGTACAGGTGCTTTTTTGCATACCATGAAAATCGGAGGGTGGAAAATAACAGGGTTGGAACCTGATGAAAATGCAAGGAAAAAAGCTAAAATACTTTATGGTATTGAACCACAGCCATCTAATAATATTTTTAATTTACCCGATAATAGTTACGACGCAATAACGATGTGGCATGTGTTAGAACATGTTCACCAGTTGCATGAGTACATAGGGCAATTAAAAAATATGCTGACTGACAAAGGGAAAATATTTATTGCTGTTCCAAATTATACAAGCTACGATGCACAGCATTATGGCGAATTCTGGGCAGCTTACGATGTTCCAAGACATTTGTATCATTTCTCACCTGCCGGCATGAAAAGACTCGTTGAACAACATGGTTTAACTATAAAAAAAATTAAGCCAATGTGGTTCGATAGTTTTTATGTGAGCATGCTCAGCGAAAAGTATAAAAGTGGAAAGGGAAATTTAATTAAGGCTTTTTTAATGGGCTTCATTTCCAATATTAAAACGTTGTTTAATCCGGATAAATGTAGCTCACTAATTTATATTATTGAAAAATCTTAATTCAGTTTTACTTCATAAATCTTTGGCCATCTTTTCCCTGTTATAAAAAATGATTTGGTTGTACTGTCGTAAGCAATCCCATTAAAGTATTCCGTTCTCCTCGGTATACTGTCTGTACCTGGTAAACTATTAAAATTCATTTTACCTACTACAGCTCCTGTTTGCGGATTGATTTTTAGAATATTTTTTGTGGTATATACATTTCCCCAAACAAATCCATCAACATATTCCAATTCATTTACACTGTCAATAGGCCCATTTTCATCATGGATATGTACTGTATTTTTTACTTTAAAATTTGTAGGATCTACAAAGTACAAATCTGTACCTCCTGTTGTAATAATTAAATCTGTGCCATTATTTGTCATTCCCCAACCTTCGTAAGGCCATGTAAATTTTTGAATAACTTTTGTAATATCTTTTACATCATAAACATAAACGTCGTGTGTCTGCCAGGTTAATTGATAGATTTTATTATTTAAAATGGTTATACCCTCACCAAAAATACTGTCAGTTCCCATCTTATGCGTTTTATCAATTTTTCCGGTTTTTAAATCTCCAAATTGCAGAAATGAATTCTTAAAATCCCCACCACTCTCATACAATTTGCCATTATAAATTTCTAATCCTTCAGTGTAGCTCGCTGTATCATGAGGATACTGCGCAATAATATTGTATGAAATTGTTTTTACGCTGTTCGTTTTAACAGGCTGTATACTTGGGTCTTCGGTTTCTTTATCACTATTGCAGGCAATAAAAAAAGTTGTAAGAAAAAGAAGCGTAATTAATTTTTTCATCGTGTTTTTGTTAGCTGCGTAAAAATAATGAACAGCAATTGAAACTGGGTTTAAATTGAATATAATTTATTTATAAATTTTAAAGTAAATCTTCCAATATTTTTTTAATAGAGCTTAACTCATATTATAAATAACACCACGTTCCTTTAAATAGTTCATTACAAATCTAAAACATGCTTCATCATGCCCAATAAGTTCCGGTGGAAACACCCCTTTCTTATCAAACTTTTTATTAATGATTAAGTTGGCAAAAGCGTTGCATGCATAACCTGTAGTACGGCTCATAGATGGCGTTTGCGTGCCTGTATCATATTCATCATACAATAAATATTCTACCTTTTTTTGTACAGTATTTTCTGTTCCTTTTATTATTATTTTCATAATGGTAAATTCAGCATCGCCGGGCTCAGGCTTCCATTGGTTAAATAATATAGCTGATGTTACATCAATTGGACGAACATTTTTACCCTTCACATTTATTTCTTCTTCATTAAAAAAACCGGCCTGCATCAATGCCTGTATCAATGAAATGTGTCCGGGATACCGAAGCGTTTTTTCCTTCATATCCGGTATGTGTTTCATTGTAAATAAAATGCTGCGTAACCCATCCGTATTAAAAGATTCTAAGGTGCCGACATTCTCAAAATTTATTAACTCTGCGTCGCTCAATGCAGGTTTGGTAATTATAAATCCATTCTTCAAATAGCGTGCAGGCCTTGTGTATTCTTCAATAACATCTATTGGCGAAAATGGTGCTTTGTATTCAAAAGGTTTTACTCTTAGTTTTGGAAGCCCACCAACCATACATTCAAAACTGTCAATTTTCATTAATGAATTATGGTATCCTAAAATTAAATTACTCATCCCTGGTGCAACGCCACAATCTATAATGGCTGTTACATTTTTTTGTACCGCAAGCTCATGCAATACAAAAGCATCTTCAGGAAAAAAAGAAATATCGGCGACATTCTTCCCACAATTTATAATTGCTTCCAAAGTTTTAAATCCCATAAAACCCGGTACGGCACTCACTATTAGGTCAAAATCTTTTAATAGCTCTTTAAAACTTGCGTTCAAACTAAGGTCTACCTTTATGCATTTAACCTCTGTTTTTTTTCTTAAAATGTCTAAGTTTATTTCATCTCTGTCAAAAGATGTTACATCAAAATCTTTCGATAAATCTGTTGCAATTGTTCGTCCAACCATCCCTGCACCAAGTACTGCTATTTTCATTTTGTATTTTTAAAAGGTAAATTAAGCAGTAATAAGTCAATAAAGAAAACAAATTTTTAAATAATTTTTTGGGGCTTTTACAGCGTAACAACCATCAACATTTGTTCGGTCTCCTTCGCTGTACCGTACAAATTCGCTGTACCGTACAAATAAATTGCCTATTCGCCTTTGGCGTATGCTACTTATTTGTACCTCGCTCAGTCCACCGCAGCCCTTCATCATTATATCTTTTATCAACTTTTTTTAACCCACCCTTAGCAAGTTTATTATTTACTTTGTGTGTTTACTAAAATACAATTATGAAACAAATTGTTCTACTCATTTTTATTGCTGTTACAAATCAGCAAATACAGGCACAGGGAATGTTTGATAAAATAAAGAAAGCTGCTGAGTCCAATAAAAGTATTTTAAATACCGGTAAATCAGGCAACCCGGCTTTGGGTATAAGCAATGCCGACATTGTAAGCGGTTTAAAAGAAGCGCTTCGTGTTGCTACTGACACTACAACTAAAACGTTAAGTTCTAAAGGCGGCTATCTAAAAAATGAAGCCATTAAAATTGTTATGCCTGCCGAAGCATTAAAGGCAGAAAAAATGCTGAGAAGCATTGGTGCAGGCGCTTTGGTAGATAAAGCAATTCTTTCTATGAATTCCGCAGCAGAAAATGCAGCCGGACAGGTTGGTCAAATCTTTTTAAATTCCATTAAACAAATGACGGTAACAGACGGTATAAATATTCTTCGTGGCGGCGACCATGCGGCAACGGATTTTCTTAAAAAAACTACCACTGCTACCTTAATGAAAAGAATGCGTCCTGTAATTGAAAATTCATTAAAACAAGTGAATGCCGATAAGTATTGGAAGGATGTTTTTAGTAAATACAATATGTTTTCTCAGCAAAAAGTAGAAACCGATTTGTCTAATTATGTTACTTCAAAAGCTTTGGAAGGCATGTTTTACAACATCAGTCTGCAGGAAACAAAAATCCGCAAAGATCCTGCCGCACAGGTAACGGATATTTTAAAGAAAGTTTTCGCAAAATAAATTGGTTACTAATAACATTGTTATAAAAAAGAGCCTTCAACATGTGAAGGCTCTTTTTTTATCTTTTGTCTTGATACGTTTGTCTTAATTACAGTATCTCATCTTTTCCTATACATCCGTTGCTTCACCGTAAGCCACAGCCACAGCTTCTTTCAAACCTTCGCTCATAGTAGGGTGGGGATGTATTGCATTTAATAATTCATGTGCTGTCGTTTCCAGTTTTCTTGCTACAACAGCTTCTGCAATCATTTCTGTTACACTTGCACCAATCATGTGGCAGCCTAAAAATTCGCCATACTTTGCATCAAAAATTACTTTTACAAAACCTTCTGTTGCTCCACCTGCAGTTGCTTTGCCACTCGCCACAAATGGAAATTTTCCAACTTTAATTTCATAACCTGCTTCTTTTGCAGCTTTTTCTGTGTAACCAACTGACGCAACTTCGGGTGTACAATAAGTACATCCCGGTATGTTATTATAATCTATAGGCGTTACTTTATGTCCGCAAAGGTGTTCTGCTGCATTTATGCCTTCTTTACCTGCAACATGTGCCAAGGACTGCCCTGGCGTGCAATCTCCAATTGCGTATAATCCTTTAATATTTGTTTGTCCGTATGCATCAACAGAAATTTTTCCTTTTTCTGTTTTTACACCCAACTCTTCCAGACCAATGTTTTCAATATTAGCAATAATTCCAACTGCACTCAATAATATATCTGCTTCAAGAATTACATCTCCTGTAGCAGTTTTAACGGTCGCTTTTACACCTTCACCGCTCGTGTCAACTTTCAGCACTTCGCTGTTGGTCATAATGGTGATGCCTTGTTTTTTAAATTGCTTTTCCAATTCCTTGCTAATGTCTTCATCTTCTACAGGAACAATTCTTGGCATATATTCAACAATAGTAACTTTCGTATTCATGCTGTTGTAGAAGTATGCAAACTCACAACCTATTGCACCGCTGCCACAAACAATAATACTTTTTGGCTGTTTAGGCAACACCATGGCTTTTCTATACTCAACAATTTTTTCGCCGTCAATTGGCAAAACAGGTAACTCCCTTGCTCTTGCTCCTGTTGCAATAATTATATTAGTTGCATCAAGAATTTGCTTGGTTCCGTCTGCCGCAATTACTTCTAGTTTGTTTGCAGAAATTAATTTTCCTGTTCCAATTATAACATCAATCTTATTTTTCTTCATAAGAAATGTTACGCCCTTGCTCATTTTATCTGCAATGCCGCGGCTGCGTTTAATCACAGAATCAAATTCCGCTAAAGGGTTTTCTATTTTAATACCATAATCTGCTGCATGTTTTGCATACTCAAATACCTGCGCACTTTTTAGCAACGCTTTTGTAGGTATACAACCCCAGTTTAAACAAATTCCACCAAGACTTTCACGCTCAATAATAGCTACTTTTTTGCCAAGCTGGCTTGCACGAATAGCTGCAGGATAACCACCTGGACCACTTCCTAAAACAATTACATCATATGCCATAAAAATAAGTTTGGTTCTTTTTTAAATTATTGCCGCAAAGGTAAAGTTATAATGGATATTTTGATACGTCATAATTGATAATTTATGCAGAAATATATAATATTAGCTATTCATTATTGAACCTGCGTTTATGTCTATTGTTTGGCCGGTAATAGATGTTTGATTAATAAGATACTGCACAAGGGCTGCAACTTCTTCGGGCTCGCTCATTTTTTTAAGTGGCACGCTTTGCATGGCTATATTAAAAAAATCGCTTTTAGTAATGCCAATTCCATCGGCAATGCCTTGCAATCCATTTTGTGCCATGTCTGTATTTACCCAACCCGGACAGATTGCATTTACCAGGATGTTTTGTGGCGCATACTCTACAGCCCAGCTACGCATGAGTCCAAGCAAACCCGCTTTAGATGCACAATAAGCGGAGTAATTTGCGACCCCCAATCTTGCTAAAACGGATGACGTAATTACTATTTGTTTGTAATTATTTTTACTGTGTTTTAATGCAGGTAAAAAATATTGTACCGTTAGATATGTACCGGTAAGGTTTGTATTAATGATGTCATTCCATCGGTCATTTTTTCCAAAATTATTTTCACCACCTATTCCAGCATTTGCTATAATTCCGTCTAACACTAAATCATCGTTTTCCTTCAATAAATTTCCAATTGCAGTTGCATCTGTAATATCAGCTAAAAAAATTTGATGCTTATTATCCGGTAGAAGCGCCAATGTTTCTTTTAAATTGTTTTCATTTCTACCCAATAAAAAACAGGAATGTCCATTAGCTGCAAGTAAAACTGTTATTGCTCTGCCAATACCGCTTCCTGCACCCGTTATTAAATAATTCATTATGTAAAATTTTAAATTTTATGCATTAACATGATTAAAAATCAGCTGATCTTTTCTTGTTCATCTTTAAAGATTTTTTCTTTAGCTTTTAGGGAATGTATACTTACATTCAGTTCAAAACCTATTAGCAGCGCAAGGGAATTAAGGTATATTAGAGCCATCAGCATCATTATTGTGCCGATAGAACCATAGAGGGCATTGTAACGTGCAAAATTTGTAACAAATAATGAAAAGGCTAGCGTTGCTATTAAGCTTAAAGTTGTAGCGAGGACAGTACCTGCAGATGAAAATTTCCACCTTTTTTGAACCGCAGGCGCATATCTAAAAATAAATCCGATAGTTAAATAAACCAATAAAACTATTAATATCCACCTGGAATAGGTAATGATTGTTCTTAAGGTATCACTTTGAACAACCATTTTAAGTAAAGCGCCCTGCATAATTAAAAGTATAAAATAACCGAATAATAAACCGAAAATAACAATGGTGAGGCGCAAAGCAATTCCTCGCTTTTGTAATCCTCTTCTTTTTTCGAAGCCTACATAATTTTTGTTGAATGAGCGCATTATTCCCATCATTCCATTTGAGGAGAAAAATAAAGTTAACAGCAGACCAAAAGAGAGCAATCCTATTTTGTTGCCATCAATAAATGTATCAGCAAATGCAATTAACTGCTTGTTGTAAATTTTTGATGGAATGATATCCAGTATTAAACTGTGTAGCTGGTACTTTATACTTCTTTTAGAAATAAAAGGAAGATTTGGTATGAGCGTAAATAAAAAAAGTAATGATGGGGGTAGTGCCATAATAAAATTATAAGCAATAGCAGAAGCTCTTTCAGCAAGACCCTGTTGACGGATTTGCAATCTAAAAAACTGCAATACATTATAAACGGGTAAACCTTCAAACCCAGGTAAATACCATTTTTTACTTTTAGTTAAGAGTAGTGGGAGAAGTGTATATGATAATATTGTTCTTTGTATTTTGGTCAAAAAAGTGTTGAGTTATAAATAATTTATATTTTTTTCTGATTATGTATCATATTTTATTTCCTAAAAATTATTTTGTTTGTTTATTAATAAACTATCCAAAGCTTTTTGATATGCTTTTGCAAAAACTAAATGCTGTGCATAAGTAGAAGCAAAATTTGAGTAGCCTTTAAAATCCGGTTTTGCTACAAAAAATATATAATTTGTTTCGGGTGAATCTAAAACGGCATCTATTGTTTTTGTTGATGGGGTACAAATCGGCCCTGGTGGTAATCCTAAATTTCTGTAAGTATTGTATGGAGATTGATATTGTAAATGACCACGCAGTATCCTTTTTAAACCAAAATTTCTCATAGCATATTTTACAGTTGGGTCTGCTTCAAGTTTTTGGCCTTGTGCCATGCGGTTTCTATACACACTTGCAATCAATAATTTATCTTCTTCCTTGTTTGTTTCTTCTTCTACAATGCTCGCCATTGTATAAACCTGAGCAGTAGTTAGTTTTTTTGCATAGGCTTTTTTTAAACGTTCGTCAGTCCAAAATTTTTCCTGTTCACTTTTTAATCTTAAAAATAATTTTTTAAATGTGGTGTTCCATTTTAATGAGTAAGTATTTGGTATAATGACTGTCATTACTGTGTTTGTATCCAGTTTGTAATTGTATAAAGAATCATTATTGGTTAAAAAACGGATAACTTCTGTGGAATCGCATTCAAAATTATGGCCAACTTTTGATGCGAGATCTTCTTTTGTTCGAAGCTTGTTTATTACCAGTTTAACCGGCGACTGAAAACCGCTGTTTAACATTCTAATCAATGATAGTAAACTACTGTTATTTTTTATTTCGTATTTACCTGGCTTTATATTATCCGTATACTTAAGTTGGTTTGCTATTTTATTAAAGAGAAACTTTCCTGTTATAATATTTTGTGTTTTTAAAGAAGTTATTACATCATTATAACTTGAACCCGTTTTTATATAAAAAAACTTATCAACTGGTGCTGATATTGTTGGTCCAAAAACTTGCCAACCACAATACACACCAACTAAAACAAATAATAGCAATAGGAAACCAACAATCTTTTTCATAAAATCTTTTGATAGAAGTGCAAGATAAAAATAAAAAACCCTGCCTTTAATAAAGCAGGGTTCATTTATAAAAATATTTACATTAAGGTTTTGTTGAAGGGGATGGCGCTGGAGTACCGGGCATTGGTGTCGTTGTGGTAGGTGCAGGCTGTGTTTTTTGTTGTGGTGTGCTGATTGCACCTTTTAATAAGTCATCATTTTTTGATGAACCTGTACCATCTTTTGGTATAAACGCAGGAGAGATCAAACATAAAATACCAACAACTGCTGCAAAGATCCATGTTCCTTTTTCCATAACATCTGTAGATTGCTTTACGCCCATTAACTGGTTACTAAAACCGCCTAGAGATCCCGAAATACCACCACCTTTAGGGTTTTGAATAAGTACTATAAAGCCCAATATTACTGATGAAACGATTATAAGAATTCCGAATAGTATTAGCATGTTATTTTTTTAAGGATTCGATTTTGGTTGCGAAGTAAGCACTTTTTGCAGGATTTAGCAAACTTAATTTGTTATATATATCAATTGCTTTTGCTTGTTTATTTTGTAAAATATAAGCTTCTGCCATTGGTTCGGTTACAATTTCCTCTTCGAGGTTACTTTTTTCTGCCTGAGTTTGCACAGCAGTTTCTGTTACTATATTAACTGCTGGTAATTTATCAGGGTGTACTTTTTTCATTGTTTTTAACCAGGCTGTAAAACTTTTAAGTTGCTTACCAAGTTTATCAGCACCCAATGCATCTTCACTTAATTTTATTCCTTGAGATGCAAAATAATCCGAGGCATGAAGCGGTTGAAAAAAGATTTCTTCTTTCTCAGTAGTTGTTACTAATTCTTTTTCTGCTTTTTCAGAAAATACTGCTGATAATATATTTTTTTCATTCCCTAAATCGATTTGTTCAGGAATTTCATTTTTTAGCTGAGCCTGTAAATAAAAAATACTGGAAAAGAATAAAGCAGTTTTTGCTGCTGTAATATTATAATTTGAATCCTCTGTTGAAGAATATTTTAAAGAATAGAAATGTGCTAATCCAAAATACGGATGCTGTTCTGTTACGTTTTTTGTAAATGATGGAATATCATTAGTATTATCTACGCTTTTAAATATTTTATTAAAAAGTTGTTGGGAGGCCATTGTGAAAGCTAAATTTATAATTACCAGTTTGAAAATATTTTATTAAATATTTCGTCAACTACATTTTTTACTACAATTGGTGTAAGTGTATTTTCTGCCTCTGTTAATGATTTGTTTGCAGCAAAATCTTCATTTCGGGTAATATCTGTTTCAAAATTCTTGGATGGATCAAGCGTATTTTTAAATATTAAATGGAAACCTACGGTTAAACGGTTTGTTGTAGAATTGTTGTTGGCAATATTTACGGTAGAGGTATAATATTGGGAGACATACCCGCTAATGTCGTAATGGGCATCATCCTCATTTGTCTGTTTTAATCGTGTAGCACCTATAATTTTAGTTTTTAGATTCTCAGTAAGCTGTTGGCTTAATTGTGTATTTATATATTGCGCTCTGTTTTCTAAATACTGAACTCTAAATGTTTTTATTTCTACAGGAATAGGTGCTGAATCCTTTAAAGAATATTTACAACTAGAAAAATTAAAAATGCTGAAGCATGTTATTAGAATTAAAAAAAGTATTATAGTTTTCAATAGTTGTTGTATGTATTGTTTAAGTAAGATAATGAATTATGAATTTCAAACTTTTACATAGTTGTTAAATTCAATTTTTGTTTATTCCTTTATAAGTCTTCAATATCGTATTCTTTTAATTTTCTGTATAAAGTTCTTTCGCTAATCCCAAGGTCTAAAGAAGCATCTCTTCTTTTACCTCTGTGTTTCTTTAAAGCTTTAATTATGAGTTCTTTTTCTTTATCAATGATACTTAACGATTCTTCAACATCTTCATGCTGTTGAATATCCTTACTGTCATGATGAATAATTACAGGCTGTGAAGACTGAGGGTAATTATTGCTGTTATTATTTGATGATAATGGATTTAATTCTCTAAAATTTCCATCTGAACTAAAAGAGGCTGCCGCAGGAACATGCGATGGATTTTGTAAAAGATCAAAAAACATTTTTTTAAGTTCATTCACGTCTTTTTTCATATCAAAAAACAGCTTGTATAAAATTTCACGCTCATTAGCAAATTCTGAATGGCTTTCATTGTTGGAATTTGCGGCAAGTACAGGAAACCTGGTGTTGTTATTTTGCGGTAAATAAGCACGAAGTTGTTCCCCATTAATATTTTTATCCTTACTCAGTACAGAAATTTGTTCAGCCAGGTTTTTAAGTTCCCTTACATTTCCTGGAAAGCTGTATTGAGATAAATTATTTCTTGCTTCCTCATCGAGTTGGACTGATCCGGTTTTATATTTATCAGCAAAGTCGGCAGTAAATTTTCTAAAAAGTAAAATGATGTCTTCCTTGCGGTCACGTAATGCTGGAACCCTTATTGGGACAGTATTTAAACGATAATATAAATCTTCTCTAAAGCGACCTTTACTGGTGTATTCAAGCAACTCTTTGTTGGTAGCTGCAATAACCCGTACATCTGTTTTCTGTACTTTACTGCTACCAACTCTAATATATTCACCCGTTTCCAACACACGCAATAACCTTGCTTGCGTACCTAAGGGCATTTCACCAATTTCATCTAAAAAAATAGTGCCGCCATTTACTGTTTCAAAATATCCTTTTCTTCCATCTGTAGCACCGGTAAAAGATCCTTTTTCGTGACCAAACAATTCCGAATCAATTGTGCCTTCCGGTATTGCACCACAGTTTACTGCAATAAAGGGATTGTGCTTGCGTGCTGAAAGTGCATGAATAATATGTGCAAAAACCTCTTTACCTACGCCACTTTCACCATTAATAAGCACACTTAAATCTGTATTAGAAACCTGCGATGCTACATTAAGCGCAAAGTTTAATGAGGGTGAATTTCCTATAATTGCGAACCTGTTTTTTATTGCCTGTAAATCCATTATGTTTTTAAAATTTCATCTACTTCTTTTTTCAATAGAGATAGATTGTTTTATTAAATTTTCCATATTATGTCTGGACTTACCAAATCATAATCATGGGTTAAAATATGCCTTAATCCAATAATTTTTCTTTTATCCGTAATATTATTATGAGGATTGATTTTATCAATTTTCCATAGTGCTTCACCAATTATTGATAATCTTCTTTCCCCTGCATCATACACAGTAAATGCATTTTTAAATTGGTTAAAAGTTTTTATTTCAGAGATATGTAATTCAATTCGTAAAATTGAAAAGAAAATATCTTCACAATAGGTTTTAATTTCTTTGCTCATAAACTAAAACTTTTTGCTTTTCCATTGCTTTTTTAAAATAACTGTTACGTACAGCATCTTTTACAATTAAATCAACTTTTCTTCCGGTGATTTCTTCCAATGAAAATAAAAAATCAAAGTAATTAAATGGTTCTTTTGGCAAACCTTCAGCATCTTTAAAATATTCTACTAGAAAATCTAGGTCACTATCACTATTAAAATCTTCTGTTGTAGCACTTCCAAAAAGATGTAAAGTTTTTATATGAAACTTAATGCAAGCATCATTTATTTGATTTAAATTATTTTCAGAAATAGGAAGCATAATCATATTTTTTACTTGTAATTAGTAATCTTCACTTTTAAAATTATTCTTTATTACTTTCCCTAACATCATTATTTTCAATTAGTGCATATGCTATCAAACAACCTGCTGCTGCAATTCCTATTCCTACAGCATTCATATTAGTACTTCTTAATAAAATAGTAACACAACTAAGTCCAAACAAAAGAATAATATACTTTATTGCAACAACCATTTTTATCATATAAATTTATTTTAATGCTTCACCAAACAAAGTACCCGCTGTACAATGTGTAATTTTTACATACACATAATCTCCCTTCAAAATGTTTTCTTTTGCAAAAATTACAACTTTGTTCTGGTCTGTTCTTCCCTGCAATTGTTCTTCACTTTTTTTAGAAAAACCTTCTACCAGTATTTTAAATATTTTTCCAATTTCTTTCTGCATTGTCCGTAAAGAATGATCTCTGTACAGATCAACCAGCTCCTGCAATCTTTTCTTTTTTACATCTAAAGGTACATCATCTTCAAATCTACGTTCAGCAAGCGTGCCGGGTCTTTCAGAGTAATAATATAAATAAGCAAGATCGAATTTGCAATAGTCAAAAAGAGATAAAGATGCCTCATGATCTTCATCTGTTTCTGTACAAAAACCAGTAATCATATCTGTTGATAATCCACAATCAGGAATGGTTTCTCTTATTCTGTCCACCTTTGCCAGGTACCATTCTCTGCTATACGTTCTGTTCATTAACTGCAATACACGGCTGCTGCCGCTTTGCACAGGTAAGTGAATATTGTTGCAAATATTTTCGTATTTTTTTATGGTAAATAAAACATCATCTGTTAGATCCTTTGGATGCGATGTTGAAAAACGTACCCGTAGTAATGGCGATACTAATGATACCATTTCCAGTAGATTTGCGAATGTGATCGTTTTTTTTCTTTTGTCTAGTATCTCAGATCTTGAATCTGTAAAATTATAACTATCTACATTTTGACCCAGCAAAGTAACTTCTCTGTAACCCTCGTTAAATAAGGTTTCACATTCCTGTACGATGCTCAACGCATCTCGGCTTCTTTCCCGGCCACGGGTAAAAGGTACAACACAAAACGAGCACATATTATTGCACCCACGCATAATGCTCACAAATGCTGTAACGCCGTTACTGTTAAGACGAATGGGAGAAATATCTGCATAAGTTTCTTCTCTGCTAAGTAATACGTTTACTCCTTTCTGACCTGTATACGCTTCTTCAATTAAACCAGGCAAACTGCGATAGGCATCAGGACCAACAACAATATCTACCAGTTTTTCCTGTTCTATAAAAGTTCCTTTTAAACGCTCTGCCATGCAACCAAGAACGCCAACTATTAAACCGGGCTTTGTCTTTTTAAATTTCCTAAATTCTGTCAATCTTTTTCTAACTGTATCTTCTGCTTTTTCTCTTATGGAACATGTATTTATTAAAATTAAATCGGCTAAAGCAGGTTCTTTAACGGAACCAAATCCTTCTTTTTGTAAAATGGAAGCCACTACTTCACTATCGGCAAAATTCATAGCGCAGCCATAACTTTCTATGTAGAAATTTTTTAAAGGGAGTTTAATATCGATTGTATCAATACCGAAAGCTTCGCCCTGCCGCATTTCGTCATGTTTTTTTGTAGAAAGGAAATCCTGCATTCGTATAGATTAATTAGGCTTGCAAAGATAACCTTTGCAAGCCTTAAAATGACATGTTGGCAGCAATTAGTTTTGTTGATAATTATAAGCTTTTAAGAAAATGGATGTGTTTAGGAGATTTCATCCTTTTTATAAAATTTAAAAATCATTATGCGAAAACAATGAAATATTTATAATTCTAAAGATTTTTTCGTTTCACATATTGGGGAAAACAATCCGCCTTATTTGGGCATTAAAATTTTATTTGCCAGCCAAGAGTTTTTAGCGGGTGTAATCCAGTTATTTTCCAGTGCGTCCTTTGTAAGGACTGTATTATCAAAATAGTGAGTGTCTTCAGTTATAAATTTGTTTTCTACTGCGTATTTTAATTGTGAGAGTGGTAAAGGTTCTACTTTGTCTTTAATGTAAAATGTAAGCAGCTGTCTGTCAAATAATGACACGTTGTATTTCATTTCTATTTCTTTCATAAGTCTTACCGAACTATCGGTACTGCATCCACTTACGCCGGTTGCGTTTTCATCTGCCATTAAAACAATAAACCTTCCGAAGAACAAATTTGCAAAACCTTTTACAGGTGTGCCATGGCTTTTCCATTGGGCTACAAAGTTTTGTAGCATCGGTTCCATATCTAAAGCTTCCTGCATAAAAAAAATACGGTCGCTCTGATAAATCCATACTCTGGAATTTGCTGAAAAATCTTCGGGTAGATGCTCTGCTATATTAAAATTCATTATATATTTTTGATTTATTTAAAGCATAATAAAAGCCAAATAAATAATTGAAGATGAATTGTGGTTACTCGTCTCTTTTCAACCATAAAGAAAAAAACAACAAATCATTATTGCCACTTAAGTTTAAAGATTGACAGTGCTTTATTCTGCAAAATAAAAGACAGTTACCTTTTACAATATGAAGCTATCACGCAATACTTTAAAGCAATTTTAAATTATTAGCGTATATAAGTCCATTTCAGGAAGGATTTAGGGAGGCTGCAACCAATTCAGCAATATCCATTACTGCAACTTCATCTTCCATCTCTTTATTTTTTACACCATCGCTCATCATTGTATTACAAAAAGGACAAGCAGCTGCAATAATATTTGCACCTGTTGCCAATGCCTCGTTAGCACGTTCAATGTTAACTCTTACATCACCTTTTTCTTCTTCTTTAAACATTTGTGCACCGCCTGCACCACAGCACAAACCGTTGCTTTTGCAGCGTTTCATCTCAATCAATTCTACATCTAAAGCCTCTAAAACCTTTCTTGGTGCTTCATATATTCCATTGGCTCTGCCGAGGTAACAACTGTCATGATAAGTAATCTTTTTACCTTTAAATGCGCCATCTTCATTCATGGTTATTTTACCATTGTCAATTAATTGTTGTAGAAAAGTTGCATGATGTATAACTTCATAATTGCCACCTAACGAAGGATATTCATTTTTAAAAATATTAAAACAATGTGGGCATGCAGTAACAATTTTTTTAATGCCATAACCGTCCAACACCTGAATGTTTTGGTAAGCCATCATCTGAAACATAAATTCATTACCGGCTCTGCGTGCAGGGTCGCCGGTACACATTTCTTCTTTTCCAAGTATGGCATATTTGGTATTTGTTTTTTCTAGAATAGTGGCAAACGCTTTTGTAATTTTTTGTGCTCGCTGGTCAAAACTTCCGGCACAGCCCACCCAAAATAATATTTCAGGAGTTTCGCCGGCGGCCATTAATTCGGCCATTATTGGTACAT
>JANXTG010000235.1 GCA_025352525.1 Ferruginibacter sp. | reverse complement strand
TTGCCAATTGCAAACTGTCTTGCATAACTTTCTGTGTATAATTCTATTCTATCTGTTCCGGTTTCTTTGGCGCCTTCAATCATTTTAATCTCTGCATCTACAAAAATGGAAACCCTAATTCCTTCAGCTTTAAATGTGGCGATAATTCCTTTTAAAAAGTCTTGATTTGTAACTGTATCCCAACCATGGTTGCTGGTTAACTGTCCACGAACATCGGGTACCAATGTTACCTGTGTTGGTTTATTGACCAATACTAATTTTACAAATTCATCTTCGGTTGGGTTGCCTTCAATATTAAATTCGGTTGTTAAAACCTTCTTTAATTCGTATACATCTTTGTAAGTAATGTGTCTTTCATCAGGCCTTGGATGCACAGTTATTCCATGCGCACCGAAGCGCTCAATATCAAGCGCAGCCTTTATTACATCAGGATTGTTACCGCCGCGAGCATTGCGGAGGGTGGCAATTTTATTTATGTTTACGGAGAGATTTATCATTGGGAAATTTGAAAATTAGCAAATTTGCAGAAATGCAAATTTAAACTTTAAGGAACTTGAATAAATTTTAAATGAGAAATTAATAATGCATAATCTATTGCACAATTAAAGCTAAATATTTAATTGAAGATGAAATGTGCGACGCCGCCGAAGTTGAATATTGCTGCTTCTTTGTTCACTAAAAAAGCCACCAATTTTTTTGAAAAAAAATGGTGGCTTTAAAAAATATAATTAACTATAAAGTATCAGAATCTAAAGTTCCCCTTCGGGGGATTTAGGGGGCTACCTAGTACCTGTACATTTCACTCTTAAATGGACCTTCTTTTGCTATGCCCAAATATTCTGATTGTGCAGTGGTTAATTCATCTAACACTACATTTATTTTGGCAAGGTGAAGGCGTGCAACTTTTTCATCTAAATGCTTTGGAAGCACATAAACTTTATTTTCGTAGTTACCGCTGTTCTGCCATAACTCAAGCTGAGCAAGGGTTTGGTTTGTAAATGAATTGCTCATTACAAAACTTGGATGGCCTGTAGCACAACCTAAATTTACCAAACGACCTTCTGCCAAAACGATGATATCATTGCCTTCAATGGTATATAAATCAACCTGTGGTTTGATGGTATTTTTAGATGCACCATAATTTGCATTTAACCAAGCCATGTCAATCTCAATATCAAAGTGACCGATGTTACAAACAATTGCTTTATCCTTCATATTGCGGAAATGATTTTCGGTAATCAAGTCTCTACAACCAGATGCAGTAACAACAATGTCTGCTTCTTTAACGGCGTCAATCATTTTCTTTACTTCAAAACCATCCATTGCTGCCTGTAATGCGCAGATAGGATCAATTTCGGTAACAATAACTCTTGCACCTGCACCACGTAAACTTTGTGCACTTCCTTTACCCACATCGCCGTAACCGCCCACAACTGCTACTTTTCCTGCCATCATTACATCAGTTGCTCTGCGGATAGAATCTACCAAAGACTCCTGACAACCATACTTGTTATCGAATTTAGATTTAGTAACCGAATCGTTTATATTAATTGCCGGAATTGGTAAAGTACCTGCAGCCATACGCTCGTATAAACGATGGACTCCTGTTGTAGTTTCTTCGCTCAAGCCTTTAATGCCTGAGATTAATTCAGGATATTTATCGAAAACCATGTTGGTTAGATCACCACCATCATCCAGAATCATGTTCAAAGGTTTGTCAGCACTTCCAAAAAACAATGTCTGTTCAATACACCAGTCAGATTCTGCCTGTGTTTGTCCTTTCCATGCAAAAACACCGGCTCCTGTAGCAGCAATTGCAGCCGCAGCTTGGTCTTGTGTAGAGAATATATTGCAAGAACTCCATTTAACTTCTGCGCCAAGGTGTGTTAAAGTTTCTATTAATACTGCAGTTTGAATCGTCATGTGTAAGCAACCTGCAATGCGTGCGCCAGCAAGTGGTTTGCTGTCGCCAAACTCTGCACGAAGGCTCATTAGGCCCGGCATTTCAGCTTCTGCAAGCATTATTTCTTTACGGCCCCATTCTGCAAGCGTAATATCTGCAACCTTATTTTTAAGGCTGAAATCTATTCCTGTAAAAATTGTTGTTTCCATTTTTTTAAATTAGCGTACAAACAGTTTAAAACTGATTCGCACAGATTTTATAAATAAAATTCTATTTAGAGTTCAATTACAAATATAAATTATGTAGGAAAATATTCTGTGTTAAATGAAATGTTTAGGATAAAGATGTAAATTGAAAGATAACTTCAGGATTTATACACATATTATTATGGCAAAAGGTATAGTAAAAGAACAAACGCCTACAGTTGCTTTTTCGATTGATGCAAAAGACCTTTCTATATTAGCGTTACTACAGCAAAATGCGAGAATAACCGTAAAAGAAATTTCAGAGAAAATACACCTGAGTACCACACCTGTTCATGAGCGCATCAAGCGAATGGAAAATGACGGCATAATAAAACAATACGTTACGTTGGTGGATCACAGTAAAGTAAAGCGGGGCCTGATGGTGATTTGTTACGTATCATTAAAAGCGCACAGTAAAAATGCGGGTACAAAATTTATAAATGCCATCAATGAGATGAATGAAATAATTGAATGTTACAGCATTTCAGGCGAGTTTGATTTTATGCTGAAAGTGGTGGAAGAAAATATGGATTCCTATTATAATTTTCATGTAAATAAATTAAGCCAGATTGAGAATATTGGGAATGTACAAAGTGTATTTGTGATGGG
>JANXTG010000206.1 GCA_025352525.1 Ferruginibacter sp. | reverse complement strand
AAACCATGCTGGAGGGTCAATATTTTTAAAGGCACTTGGCACACCTGCACCAGAAGATAAAAGCCTTGCTCTTTGTACCGCCTGAAATGCCAATGGATGATCAGGATTAAAAGGATCTTTTTCTGAATGGGTTAAAATTACTGTTGGTTCAAAATCTCCAATGATGGTGGTAAGTTGTTTTATTCTTTCATCTGTAAGTAACATCGGGTAATCGCCCCAATCTAAAAACTGAATCGGTGTGCCAATAATATCAGCCGCTTTTTGTGCCTGTTCCCTGCGTATAATTTTTACACTTTCTTCAGAACGCTTTGGATCTTCTTTCCACAACTCACCTGATTCGCCCCTTTCGCCATAGCTCAATGCAATCACTAATGTTGTTCCTCCTTCTTCTATGGATTTGGCAATAGTACCTGCGGCACGCCAAACAAAATCGCCAGAGTGTGCACCTACTACTAATAATTTTTTCATCGCTGTGCTTTTATGTTTGCAAAATTTTATTTTATTTCTTCAGGCATCGGCGTTCCTCTTGTATGAAATGTGGGTACAGTTTGTAACCCCCATGCCTGCCCTTTTTTTCTTTCTTCCTGTGTCCACACAACAGTTTCATAATCGGGGTCTACAATTAAGCGGGCAGTGGTATTGGCTATTTCAACCCTGTTGCCCCCAGGCTCATAAACATATAAAAAGAAGGTTTGCTGTATGGTATGTTTATGTGGCCCCGTTTCTATATAAATACCATTTTCCAAGCAAATGTCAGCGGCTATTAATACTTCTTCCCTGCTGTTGGTGGCATAAGTTACATGGTGAAAACGACCTGTCATACCTGTATGGTCTTCCGTAACTGCCAGGTCGTAAGACTTTGAATTAACCGCAAACCAAACCGCCTTTGGATTTTGGTCGCTAAGGTTATCCACTATGGTTTCTGTCAATAGTCCACCCAAGTTTTCCAACTGAAAATTTCTAAAGGCACGTACATCTTTTGCAAACAAATTAAGGTGGTCTATGCGGCGAACATTAATACCCCTTGCAGGAAATTTACTTGCAGTATTTTTTAGAGCAGAAGTATCCTGCTTTCCGGATTTATATTTAGTGGTTTCAAAATAAATTTCTGTCAGATGCCCATCGGGTGAAGTATATTGGAAGGCAGGCCCATGTCCCAGATCACCATCATTCCAACCGATAGCATAATTGGTTTTTTTTATTGCGAGAACCCTTCTCTGCAAAGCCTGCTCGCTTTTTGCACGCCATGCAAAATGACGCATGCCCGGTTTTTTACTGGAAGTTAATTTTAAAGTATGATGTTCGTAATCATCATATGCCCTTAAATAAACAGAATCACCTTTAACATCACTTACAGACATCCCCATGATATCAGTAAAAAAATGTGTACTTTCTTCCAATTTTGGCGTGAGCATTTCAACATGTGCAAGGTGGGCGATATCCAAAATAATTTCGGGCTTCATAACATCAGCTTACATTAGGTGATTTAATAAATAAAGTAACAACCGCCGCCACAGCAACGGGTATGGCAAACGAAATAAAATTAAATTGTAACGAAGCGCCGCTACTGATTAACAAACCACCAATGAATGGTCCAAGTATGGCACCCAGTCTTCCAAAACCGATGGCCCACCCAATACCTGTACCACGTATTTCTGTGGGATAAATTCTTGCGGCTACGGCATACAAACCAATAAAGCCACCTTGAATTCCAAATCCGATAAGACAAAATAAAATCAGGGTCATAAAAGGTCCCGTAAAAAAACCAAACAATACCATTATTAATGCAGTACCGATTAGAAAACAACAAATTACTTTTCTTAAGCCAAATTTCGCTGACAGATAGCCTTGAATTATGATTCCTATAAATGCCCCGAGGTTAAAAAATATACCGGCGTAGATGGATAATGATGCTGATAAGCCTGCATTTGATGCCAGTTTTGGAATCCAGCTGGTTAAAAAATACAATGCTGCAAAACAAAGTAAAAATGCTGACCACAGCAGGATAGTTGAGTTTTTAATGCTATCATCAAATAAAGAAACTACCGTAGTTTTTGTTTTTTTTGTGTCTTTGGCCGGGAGTTCTTTTAATTGTTCCAGCTTAATAGCTACTAAAATTTTATTCGCCTTTTGCAATGCGTTTTGCGGTTGAGTTTTTAATAAAAATTCCAATGACTCTTTTAAAAACAACATAATAATGGGAATAGTGAGTAGGGTAACTGCACCCGCAAAATAATACATCGACTGCCATCCATTTGCAGGAATTAGCTTGGTGGCCACCAACCCTGAAAGCACCGCCCCGATTGGGTATCCTGCCATTACAAAACTTACCCAAAAGTTTTTTGTTTTTTCCGGGGCATATTCCGCAGTAATGGTAGAAGTACAGGCAAGCATACTGCCAATACCAATACCACTAAAAAAACGAAAGAGAATTAGTTGCGGTAATGATTGTGCATAAGCTGTAAAAAATACACCGGTGCCCATCAAAAATGCACAGAGCACTATCATCGGTTTTCTGCCAAATATATCAGCCTTTGATGCAAGTAGCATAGCGCCTAAAGCCATACCAAATAAACCTATGCTAAAAACAATCCCAAAATCTCCTGCCCCTATAGCCCACTCTTTTCCGATAGCATTGGATGTGTAAGAAATTACCATCACATCCATGCCATCACACATGTTTAATAAAAAGCAGATTAATACAGTAACATACTGCAATGATGCTATTTTGATTCTGTCTTTTAACATGCGTTTAAAAATTCCTTTTTTTATTTTGCATTCCCATTAATCATACGACTAATGATACCGCCGTATTTTGTAAGATCGGCTCTTATTACACCAATAATATGTGTAATCATATAAGCATACAATCCATATTGTACAATGCTGTGAATGTTTTTTGCAAGATTATGCACGGGGTCAAGCCATTTAACATCTTCAAATGCCTGAATTAAACCGGTAATGGCCATAACAATAAACATGGCATAAAAAATCAGATAGCCATATTGAACAAACAGGTTATGCTTTCTATCAGTTGTTCCAACCGGGTAGCTTAATGCAGCACGAATGCGGGGACCCACTTTTTTTTCTTTGTTAATTGTGACCTCTGCAACAATACGCCATAGCAATAAAAACGAAAGACCATAGCCTATAAATTTATGCAGTGTCCATAATTTGTCGCTATACTCATGAGCCACACCAAAGGCTTGCTTTTCTGTAACTGATCCTCCTTTTTGTTGTACCTGTTCCTGAACCATCGGAATATTACTTTTGATTGTAAACAGTGTGGATGCAAAAATTACTGTTGTAATGGATGCAAGAAAAAATAGAAACGAAAGCCAATGCCAAAGACGAATGGAAGCAGGTTTAGTATCACTAAAAATTTCAGTTTTGGCATTTTGCTGATTGATCATTTTAAAAATTGTTTATGTATTAATTTATTTACTTTTTTAAAAATAATTATTTTAGTACCGCATTCAGAAAACGAAATACCAGTTCTAAATTTTCCTTTGTTTCAAATTGAGGCCCGCCATGCCTCGCACCTTCCAAAAGGTGAATAGTTACTTTTTTTTTACCTAAAACAGTAGTTAACCTAGCCGCAAAATTTACGGATTGCTGTGTAGGTACCAGCTGGTCTTTTGTGCCATGCTCAATCAAAAAAGGAGGATCATCTTTACTGATATATGTTTCAGGATTAGCTAATTGTACTTTCGAAGGTATAGCTGTTATTTTCTGTCCCAACAATTTTGATTCAGGAGAATTGGCATCGCTATGGTCGGGTTTGCCATTACCCGTTTCTTTTAACTGTTCATCCATCAATAAAAAATTAGTAGGACCAAACCAGTCAACTACAGCTTGTATTCGGCTGGATTGATTGGCATTGCCAAGACTTAGGTCTTCGAGTTCTTTTACATCTGCGGATGTACCTGCCAAAGCAGCGAGGTTGCCCCCGGCTGAACCGCCCCAGACCGCAATTTTATTAGGGTCCATTTTATATCTTGCTGCATTTGCCTTTACCCAACGGATAGCCGCTTTTACATCATTAATATTTTTTGGGAATAATGCTTCGCCACTTAACCTGTAATTGATAGATACAACAACATATCCATGCTTTAACCCCTCCAGCATGGGGTTTACCTGTTCATCAGCTTTGTCGCCAAACATAAACGCACCACCATGAATGCTGATGATTACCCGAAAAGGGCCATTACCTTTTTTAGGTAAATAAATATCTAATTTTTGTGCTGGAGATATTGTGGCATAAGAAATATTCAGCCATTTTCTTTTAATAAGGATTGAATTAGCTGCGGGAGGCTGGGCAAAACATCCTGAGGTGAAAAAAATAAAAGTTGTTGCTATAATTAATCTGGTATAAATAATTTTATTTATCATAAATAGATATTAAAATAAAAAAAATAATAGACATAAAGAAAAGATATTAAGGTAAAATAAAAAGTCACTAATTTGTATTTAATAGATACAAATCAAACATCGTTTTAAATATGAAAAAAAAACTGACGTATTATAATGGCTTGTATGGAGATTTAAATTACCGCCCGGATGGTAACTATATTTTCTTGGAGTT
>JANXTG010000079.1 GCA_025352525.1 Ferruginibacter sp. | reverse complement strand
AAGCGGGTTCATGGCATTGTAGATCGTGGCGATCATGCAGCCATTTCTACCTACATATCAAAAGCGGTAGATAATGATTTTAGTGGGAACATGATTGATGTTTGTCCGGTTGGCGCATTAACCGATAAAACATTCCGTTTTAAAAACCGTGTTTGGTTTACAAAACCTGTAGATGCGCATCGCAATTGTGAAAACCCAAAATGTTGTGGTAAGGCTACTTTGTGGCTAAGAGGAAATGAAGTATTTAGAGTAACTGCCCGCAAAGATGAATGGGGAGAAGTACAAAGTTATGATGATAAACCGGGGTGGATCTGCAATACATGTAGGTTTGATAAAAAAGAAACAGCAGACTGGACAATAGAAGGTGTAACAACGATTAGTCGCCATTCTGTAATTGGGGCCAATAAATACAAAGTATTAAATAAGCCACAGGAAACCATGACGAAAGTGATGAGTGGCCGCAGCCCAAAATTGTTGATGGATATACATTCGATAAGTGAGGTAAACACAGAAGGATTAGAGTTAAGTGAAATAATCGGACCGGCGCATTCAACAGATTTTATAAAAAAATAATAATGAAAAATAAAATTACTATACAGCAAATTAAAATTTTGATTACAGCAGCAATATTGTATTCAATTTTTACTAATATTTCAGATATTGTTAGCGGTTTTAGGGAAGGATTTAATGACGTTTCACCGCTGACTTCAATAAAATAATTGCTGTTAAATAAATATGAAATAATTATTTTTTAGAGTTACGATTAAAAATGGTTCGTTGCAAGAATGGTTAAATAGCGAATGAGAAAGATTGGACAACACCGGAGGTAAAAAGAAGATTGGTATTTGCATAATAAAATTCAAATGATAACAGAACAACAAATAAATTTATTGAAAGATGTAATTGTTGAGACAATGCACCCTAAAAAAATATATTTGTTTGGGAGCTATGCCAATGGTACTGCTAATGAAAATAGTGATATTGATTTATTAATTGAAGTTGATCATAGTGATTTGCCAAAAAGAAAAAGAACGGCAGAAATTTATAAGAAAATTTCTAATAGTCGTTTTGTGGATACTGATATTTTAGTTAGAACAACGCACGAAATTGAATATTTTAAATCTATAGAAAATTCATTTTTATCAACCATTATCAGAGAGTCTAAAATTGTATATGCTCAATAAGAAAAAAGTATATATAGAAGAATGGTTAAATTTTGCTAAAGAAGATTTAGACACTGCTAGTACTCTTTTAAATAGCGAATATTTATTTAATAGAAGCATTTGTTATCATTGTCAGCAGTCAGCCGAAAAAGATTTAAAAGCTTATATCATTTATTTAGATTTGCCATTAAACAAAACACATAATCTAATTAAACTTGTTGATCAGATTTCCGAGTTTGATAAAGAAATTACCCATTTGCAGAAAGCTGTTGAAGTTTTAACTGATTATATAGTAACTGCAAGATATCCCGACGATTCAGAACTTATTACGGATGAAGAATCTAAATTAGCCTTTAAGGAATCTGAGAAAATAAATATTTTCATAAAAGCCAAAATAATATTTTAATTATAAATTAATTATGTTCCTCTCCATCGAACTCGCAACCATCATAGAAAAACTTATTCTCATCGTAATAGTGGTAATGGGATCCTTGGTGGTAGCCATGTACACAACTTTTGCAGAGCGTAAAGTAGCCGGTTGGTTACAGGATCGTCCGGGGCCAAACAGAGCCGGTCCTTTTGGTATGTTTCAGCCGTTGGCTGATGGACTTAAACTTTTTTTTAAGGAAGAAATTATTCCAAACTTTTCATCGAAGGCACTATTTGTAATGGGACCTGCCCTTGCAATGATGACGGCAATTATGACAAGTGCTGTTATTCCCTGGGGCGATAAAGTACATTTATTTGACAGAGATATTTCTTTGCAGATAGCAGATATTAATATTGGGATACTCTACGTTTTTGGCGTAGTAAGTTTAGGCGTATACGGGATTATGATTGGTGCCTGGGCCAGTAATAACAAATACTCATTAATGGGAGGTTTGCGTGCCGCCTCGCAAATAATCAGTTATGAATTGGCAATGGGTATTTCTATCATAGCTCTGCTCATGTTTACAGGTACATTAAGCTTAAAAGAAATGGTTTTGCAGCAGCAGGCAGGGCATTGGAATATTATTTACCAGCCGCTTGGTTTTTTGATCTTTATTATTTGTGCATTTGCAGAATGTAACCGTACTCCTTTTGATCTTGCAGAAGCAGAGAGCGAATTAATTGGTGGTTACCATACAGAATATTCATCTATGAAGTTGGGGTTTTACCTTTTTGCAGAATATATAAATATGTTTATCAGCAGTGCGGTAATGGCAAGTTTATATTTTGGTGGTTATGATGTGCCTTTTTTTAATGAAGCTGCACACGCAGATATGGGCAATTGGCTTGCATTAATTGGTCTTGGAGCATTTTTAATAAAGATTGTAATATTCATCTTCATATTTATGTGGGTTCGTTGGACGGTGCCAAGGTTTAGATATGATCAACTAATGCATTTAGGATGGAGAATTTTAATTCCATTGGCTTTATTTAACATGCTTGCAACAGGTGCCGCCATTTTATATTTTGGAAAATAAAAGTTTTAAAAGAAAATTATAATCGCAATAATTAAAGAGATTTAAACCACTATTTTTGCAATTATTGAAAATACTATGCAGGCATTAACCGACAGAGCAGAAAATGTAGACCGCAAACCAATGAATTTTTTGGAACGGATGTATTTGCCAGCCATTTTTAAAGGTATGCTGATCACATTCAGACATATTTTTACCCGAAACCCTACAATTCAATACCCTGAGCAGAAGCGTGCATTCAGCCCGGTATTTAGGGGTTTACAAATATTAAATAGGGATGAAGAAGGTCGTGAAAACTGCACCGCTTGTGGGTTGTGCGCAGTTGCATGTCCGGCAGAAGCTATAACAATGGAAGCTGCAGAAAGATTACCGGGAGAAGAAAATTTGTACAGAGAAGAAAAATATGCAGCTAAGTATGAAATAAATATGTTGCGTTGTATTTTTTGTGGTTTGTGCGAAGAGGCTTGCCCGAAAGACGCTATTTATTTAAGTGAAACATTTACGCCCGCTGATTACCAGAGAAAGCAATTTGTTTACAACAAACAGGATCTTTTAATACCTAACCCGGTTACAGATAAAGAAGCTTACGAAAAAGCATTGGGTAACAGGCCTAAAAAACATTTGGATAATTAAGTAAGATGGGCATTACAACAATTTCTTTTATACTTTTATCTCTCATGGCTGTCGGGAGTGGCATCATGATGATTTTGAGTAAAAATCCTGTAAACAGTATTCTCTGGTTAATCGTTTTATTCTTTGCAATTTCGGGTCATTATATTTTATTAAACGCACAGTTTTTAGCTATAGTAAATATCATCGTTTACGCAGGTGCAATTATGGTGTTGTTTTTATTTGTAGTGATGTTGATGAATTTAAATGCGGAGAGTGAGCCTGCAAAAAATCACCGGCTACAACTTATTGCCATCATTTCCGGCGGCAGTTTACTATTGATTTTATTATCTGCAATCATGACAGTTAAGGAAGCGCATCCCGTTATGGTTGCCGCAGGAAATGCAGGCTTAATTAAGACGCTTGGAAAAGTACTATTTACAGATTATGTACTTCCATTTGAAATAAGCAGCGTGTTGTTTTTAAGCGCAATGGTTGGTGCAGTTGTTATTGGAAAAAAAGATTAAAAGTTTTAAATATTAACCCTGGTTTTCAACATTTGAATCTACAACATGAAAAAGATTTTTGTTATATTATTTATTCAATGTTTTGTATTTGTACTTAAAACAAATGCACAAATCAAAGTAGAAGATATTATTGGAAAAGTTACAGATTTACTTGGTAGAAAAGAACTGCTCACTGTAAGGAAAGGATTTAACCCGGTATTTTCTTTGGGAAAATTGCAAATAAATAAAGTTGGTTTACTGGGCGAAAAATTAAAAGGAATTGAGGTACTTGGTAATATATTTGGCAGCAAAGGAATTGAAGATGTAACCAAATTGTATAAAACATATAAAACAGGTTTAGTTGTATACAAAATTCTTACAGGTGTTGGCACTGCAGTTACCACATACAGTGCAATAAGAGGAGTAGTAGGTACAGAAAAATTTGACAATAAAACCGTAAGGCGATTATTAACCCCGGCAATTACATCAATACTAACGGGTGTGATTACAAAAATACTTACAAAGAAAGCTTCGTACAAAGCCGTTGATATTTTTAATGGGGTTGTAAAGAAAAAAGTAAAAGATATTTTTGGAATCGGTGCAGCATCACATGGATTTGGAATGGCAGTTTATGTAAAATTGTAGGATAGTTACCAAATTAAAAAAGTGAATAAATCAATCTTTTTGCAACATTATTGTTTGAGAGAAAAATTATTTAAATGGATATAAAAGCATACATAGCATTATCACTAACACTTTTTACAATTGGTATAGTGGGAGTACTTACCCGCAGAAATGCCATTATTGTATTTATGTGTGTGGAAGTAATGTTGAATGCAGTTAATTTACTACTCGTTGCTTTTTCCAACATGCATGCAGCAAGTAACGCAGCAAAAGCATTGCCGACCTTTGCAAGTGACGCACAGATTTTTGTTTTTTTTATTATGATTGTTGCAGCTGCAGAAGTAAGCGTAGGGCTTTCAATAATTGTAATGCTTTATAGAAATACACATAGTATCGATGTAAACTTTTTAAACCGGTTGAAAAATTAGATGGCAGACGGCGGACAATAGACCACAGACCACCGGTTGTTTTTTTGTTTGAAGGGTAAAATAATTGAAAAATTACTAACAGAATATTAAAAAAAATAGACAACAAGATTTTCGATAGATCATACAAAATTTTATAAACTAACCATGGTCTGTCGTCCGTCGACCGTGGTCTCTCTTAAAAATATGAATAATGTTTTACAAATAGTTTGGCTTATCCCTTTGCTGCCATTGATAGGTTTTCTTATTACCGGTATTTACAGGAATAAGTTATCTAAAGGGGCAGCAGGTTTTATTGCGAGCGCTGCTATTTTTGGTTCATTTGCGTTAAGCGTTTTTGTTTTTTTTCAGGTAAAAGCGGGCAACACTTTTATAGCACATTATTTCAATCTTTTTAAAATTGAATCATTAACGGTTCCCTTAGAATTTAAGATAGATCAGCTTTCTACACTTTTTCTTTTAATCATTACAGGTGTTGGTTTTCTCATTCATGTATATTCTACATCATACATGCACGAAGAAGATTCTAAAGACTTTGCAAAATATTTTTCTTACCTAAACTTATTTGTTTTCTCCATGCTGTTATTGGTAATGGGCGGGAATTATGTAATTATGTTTTTTGGTTGGGAAGGTGTGGGACTTTGCTCCTATCTGTTAATTGGGTTTTGGTTTAAAAACAATGATTACACGAATGCTGCAAAAAAAGCATTCATCATGAATCGTATTGGTGACCTTGGTTTTTTACTCGGCTTATTCTGGTTGATTTCAATTATTGGTACAGTTAGTTACGATGAGGTTTTTTCTGCTGCAAGTCTTGCAAGATTATCAACCACAGACATTACCGGTATTACATTATTATTTTTTGTTGGTGCCTGCGGAAAAAGTGCACAAATTCCCTTTTACACCTGGTTGCCTGATGCAATGGCGGGTCCAACACCCGTAAGTGCATTAATACATGCCGCTACCATGGTAACAGCAGGTATTTATATGATTGCACGGAGTAATGTTTTATATACCATGGCACCCGCCACACAAAATGTAGTTGCCATCATTGGTTTAACAACAGCCATTGTCGCAGCCACAATTGCCATCAAGCAAAATGATATTAAAAAAGTTTTGGCTTACTCTACGGTGAGCCAGCTTGGTTATATGTTTTTAGGACTTGGCGTTGGTGCTTACACCGGTGCTGTTTTCCATGTTATGACACATGCATTTTTTAAAGCATTATTATTTCTTGGCGCCGGTAGTGTAATACATGCAATGGGCGGAGAACAGGATATGCGCAACATGGGTGGTCTTAAAAAGTACATGAGCATAACTAACATTACATTTTTATTGGGTTGTATTGCCATATCAGGTATGCCGCCTTTTTCAGGATTTTTTTCTAAAGATGAAATACTTGCCGGAGCATTTGCAAAAAGCCCATTGTTATGGGGGATAGGTATTGCAGGTGCAATGATGACGGCTTTTTATATGTTCCGTTTGTATGCCATGACTTTCCTTGGAAAGTTTAGAGGAACGCACGATCAGGAACATCACTTGCACGAAAGTCCAAAGGCAATTACATTCCCATTAATTGTACTTGCAATACTTGCTGTTGTTGGCGGCTGGGTTGGTATACCGGAAATATTTATGCATGGTGGTCATAAATTATCAGCATTTTTAGAACCTGTATTTGCGCAAAGCAACGCCATTGCAGTAAAGCACGAAATAAGTCACAGTACAGAGTTTTTAATAATGGGTGTTTCTGTTTTGCTTTCATTACTTTCTTTATTGTTTGGGTTGAAAGTTTTCAGTAATTATAAAAGGGAAAATGAAGTTCCTGCAACAGGTATTGCAACAGTGCTGGAAAATAAATGGTATGTTGATGAGATTTACGATAAAGTAATTACACAACCTTTACAAGGGTTAGCAGCCTTTTTTAATAATGTTATTGAAAAGAAAGTGATAGATGGATTGGTAAATGGAACGGGAAAATTTGTAAACTATGGTAGCCGCCAGTTGCGCTGGTTGCAAAGTGGACAGGTTGGTGCTTACATTTTACTGATGGTTATTGGAATGTTATTGTTATTTATTATACAACTGTTTATAAAAAATTAGGCTTTGGGTACTTTTATTACTTTTCCTGAATTGTTGCTTTGGTTGCCTTTGCTGGCAGGAATAATCTGTTTTTTTATCAAAGATATCAAGATCGTAAAAGCAATTGCATTTACTGGTTCTTTATTGGTGTTGGGTGTAGCCTTAATAAGTCTTTTATATACTTCAAAAGGTTACCTTACTTACAACGCTGTAAACTATTTATGGCTTCAGAATTTAGGTACCAGTTTTTATATATCGCTGGACGGAGCCGGAAGAATACTTACTTTATTAACAGCAGTTTCGTTCCCCCTTATTTTTTTAAGTACTTACAAAAATAATTATAAAAATGCCGGTGCTTTTTTTGGTTTGATGATGCTCGCCGAATGTGGTTTGATGGGTGTGTTTGTCGCAAAAGATGCATTGGTATTTTACTTCTTTTGGGAGCTTGCATTAATACCTGTTTATTTTCTTTGCAGTATTTGGGGCGGCGAAAAAAGAATACAGGCTACGTTTAAGTTTTTCGTTTACACTTTCTTGGGCTCTCTTTTAATGCTTACGGGTATAATTTATGTTTACCTGCATACTGGACCAAGAGTGTTTGAAGATGCAGTTGTATCTCTTCATTCCTTTTCTTTACAATCGTTTTATACGGCAACGCTAAGTGAAGGAGAACAAAGCTGGTTATTTTGGTTATTCTTTATTGCATTTGCTATAAAAATGCCTGTGTTTCCATTTCACACATGGCAGCCCGACACATACGACCAATCGCCAACACCTGTAACGATGGTGCTTTCCGGCCTTATGGTAAAAATGGGTTTGTTTGGAGTTATCAAATGGTTGATACCAATATTTCCTTTAGCTGTGCCTAAGTTTACCAATATTGTAATGATACTTTGCATAGCAGGAATTATCTACGCAAGCTGTATTGCCATGATGCAAAATAACCTTAAAAAACTGGTGGCATATTCTTCTATTGCGCACATAGGTTTAATGTGTGCTGCTATTTTTGCCATGAATGAAATGAGCTTGCAGGGCATTATGACCCAGATGTTCAGCCACGGAATAAATATCATCGGCTTGTGGATTGTTGTAGAAATGATAGAACAAAAAACCGGAGTAAAGCATATGAGTGAACTTGGTGGCGTGGCACAAAAAGCGCCTGTACTAACCATCATGTTGGTAATAATTGCATTTGCAAATATTGCGCTTCCACTCACAAACGCATTTGTTGGCGAGTTTATGATGTTTGCAGGAATTTACCAGCACAGCGTTTGGATGGCTGCTGTTGCAGGCATAGGAATTATACTCGCTGCAGTGTATACGCTTAACATGATACAGAAAGTTTTTTACGGAAATACTAATGAAATAACTGCAACTGTTACAGATATTTCTTTTGCACAAAAACTTGCGCTTGGTTTAATTGTAGCAATGATATTTACATTTGGTATTTATCCACAGCCGATGATAGACCTTGCAAAAGAAGCTGTGGCGAGTTTAGTAGCATCTTAAATGCTTAAAATGGAAACATTAGAGAAGAAAACAACTTGTGTATTTAGAACTGGAAGAAGTTATATAGAGAATTATCTTGTTGCAGATAAAAGATGAACATAGTGAAACAGTTGAATGGAGCGTCGCCAATAAAGTCACATCAGGGATATTGGTTCGTAACCCAAAATAAAAAATAGAATTTATTATAAATAGAGAAGTTGATTGACGCACTGACCCTTGTCTTGTGTCTCATATCTAAAATCTCAAGTCTATCAAAGAATATGAACGCAATTTTATTATCGGCAATCTGGGGAGTTTTAATGATGTTTTCCGGTGTTTTTATTAAAAGTAAAACCACACCAAAATATCTTGCTGTTGCAGGTATTCTTTTGCTGTTTATTGCAAATGCTTTGGAGTTAAACGTATTTAATACCGGCTCTTTGCATTTTAATATTGATACAAAAGAAATGCTGAATATCAACAGCTTTAACCTTACGTTTATTGCAGTTGTACTGGCATGCACACTTTTGTTTTTTTTATTGAATGGAAGAGATGTAGAAAAAGTGGGCGAGCATGTGGGCGAATATTTTGCATTGATATTTTTTGTGATCTGTGGTGTTTGTCTGGCCGCTACTTACAACACTTTGTTGTTACTGTTTCTAGGCATAGAAATTATGTCAATACCATTATACATACTAACGGGCAGCGATAAAAGAAATTTAAAAAGTAACGAAGCATCTCTTAAATATTTTTTGATGGGTGCCTTTTCAACAGGTATTATGTTGATGGGGATTGCATTTATTTATGGTGGTAATCCAAACGGATCTTTCTTTATAAATAACATACAAATGGGGGAAGGTTCTATGCCTGTAATGATTGCCGTTGGTCTGGTATTTATGATCATCGCTTTATCTTTTAAAGTATCTGCAGCGCCTTTTCATTTTTGGACGCCCGATGTTTATGATGGTGCTCCAACTGTTTTTACTTCGTTTATGAGCACCATTGTAAAAGTTGCAGGCTTTTTTGCATTCGTGAGGCTGTTTGAAAATTCTTTTGGAAAAGTGCAAAGTCAATGGCAAAACCTTATTGTATTTATAACAGTGCTTACCTTATTAATTGGGAACATCACAGCGGTTTTTCAACAGAGTGTAAAACGCATGCTGGCTTACTCAAGTATTGCACAGGCAGGTTTTATGATGCTTGCTGTATTTGCATTGAACGACAGGGCAAAAGAAGGATTGTTACTTTATTCAGCAGCTTATAGCATTGCTACAATTGGTGTATTTGCAGTTCTTATAAAAATGAATGACTATACCATTGAAGGTTTTAATGGGCTTGGTAAAACCCATTCTTTGCTGGCACTTTGTACAACAGTCTTTTTACTATCCCTAACGGGTATTCCTTTAACTGCAGGCTTTCAAAGCAAATTTTTTATGCTGATGGCTGCTGCGGAAAATACAGGTAAATTCTGGCTTGTGATCGTAGCTGTAATTTTTGCGGCCATCAGTGCATATTATTATTTTAAGGTTATCCAGGCCATGTATTTTAAAGAGCCAGGGGTAGAAGTAATTGACGACAAAGAAATTACCGGATCTTTCAAAATAATGCTCGCCATTGCAGCAATTCTTATCATTGCCATTGGTATTTATCCCGAGTTGGTTGTAGGGTGGATGTATCATTGATATACAACCATGCCTGCCTAAAATAAAGTTAGTATGTTATTACGCCACCTCTTCCCCCATACCAGCTTCCCACAAAGCAAACCAATCTATCAGGTCCATTTGTATGGTAGTTGCTTTCATTAAACTGTTTATTCTTGCTGTATCCGCGGTGCCAAAAACAGGTAAAATATTTGCCGGGTGTCTAAGAATCCATGCAAGTAAAATTACATCGGCTGCTGCATTGTATTTTTCTGATAACTTACTGACCATTTTTATTATAGCTGCAGTCTGTTCATTTTTTTTTGTAAAAACAATGCCCAGTGGCGACCAGCACATCGGCGTAATATTATTGATTTGCATATAATCAAAACTGCCGTTTTGCAAAGCATCTAAATGAGTAATCGAAAATTCTATCTGGTTATATTCAACCGTTATTTTTTGGCTGATAAGCGCAGTTTGGGATGATGAAAAATTTGAAAGCCCGAATGACAAAATTTTTCCATCATGCTTCAATTTATTGATGGCTTCAGCAATTTCATCTGAACGCATCAACGGACTCGGTCGGTGTAATAAAAACAAATCAAGATAATCAGTGTGAAGGTTTTTTAGTGATTGGTCTACAGAATTAATGATGTAGGCTGCAGAATAATCATAGTGCTTTATAATATTTTTTCTTAACCCGCCCAATAATTGTATACCGCATTTGGAGATAAACTGTACTTTTTGCCTGTCAAGTTTCATTTCATCAAAAGCCTTACCAAATGCAGCTTCCGTGCTGTAGTCACCATAAATATCTGCGTGGTCAAAAGAGCTGATATTGTTTTCTAAACAACAGTTTATTACTGTTTGCATTTCTTCAGTATTATATTTTTTACCCCATTCTCCCCATTTCATGGTTCCTGCAATCAGTGGAGAAAATTTTATACTTGACATGAAAAATTGTTTTATTAATAGAAAAAGGTTTGGAATGATTCTAAGGTAACGAATTGAAAGTTGTGTAAATAAAAAACAGTTGATAACAACAAAAAAGGCAGCTTTTAAACAAGCTGCCTTTTAAAGAATAAAATTATTTTTTACCAGATTCTGATTCTGTCTTCTGGCTTTTTATACAATTTATCTCCCTCTTTAACGCTGAATGCATTGTACCATGCATCCATATTTACCGGTGCACCTATTGTGCGAAACTGGTTAGGAGAGTGTGTATCTGTAATAATTAACTGTGCTTCGGTTTGTGGTAAAATATTACCCCGCCAAACCTGGGCCCATGCTAAGAAGAAACGTTGGTCAGGGGTAAAGCCATCAATTGTAGCAGAAGATTTGCCTTGCGGGGTCATTTTAAATGCTTCATAAGCTACATTTAATCCACCGAGGTCACCGATATTTTCGCCAAGTGTAAGTTTGCCATTTACATGTATGGTATCCAACACAGTGTAATCATCGTATTGCTTGGAAAGGGTTTTTGTTTTTGCATCAAATTTTGTGCGGTCCTCTTCCGTCCACCAGTTTCTTAAAGTACCATCAGCATCGTATTTGCTGCCATTATCATCAAAACCGTGCGACATTTCGTGGCCAATTACGGCACCAATTCCACCATAATTCAACGCATCATCTGCCTTTGCATCAAAGAATGGTAATTGTAAAATACCTGCCGGAAAAACGATTTCATTTAGTGTAGCATTGTAGTATGCATTTACAGTTGGCGGTGTCATTCCCCAACGTTCTCTGTCAACAGGTTTGCCCAATTGCTCAATCATGTTATTGTAATTCCACTCACCTACATTCTTAATGTTTTCAAAATAAGTATTTCTGTTTATTGTCAGACCATCATAATTTCTCCACTTATCCGGATATCCAATTTTAGGGCGGAAGGCTGTCAACTTGGCAAGCGCTTTTACTTTTGTTGCGGGGCTCATCCAATCCAGTTTATTTATCCTAACTGCAAAAGCTTTTCGTAAATTACTTACAAGCTCAGTCATGCGTGCTTTTGCTTCAGGCTTAAAATATTCTTTTACATATAACTGCCCTAATAACTCACCAACCGAACCATCAGTAAGCAATGAAATCCTTTCCCAGCGTGGAGTTTGCGTACGTTGCCCGCTTACTACCTGGTTAAAAACAAAACCTGCATCTACAAAACTGCTGCTTAAATATGGTGCTGCAGATTTTAAAATATTCCATTTTAAATATGTTTTCCAATCCTTAACAGATACCGTGTTTATCATACCTGCCACTTCTTTAAAAAATGCAGGATTGTTTACAAGAATTGTATCTTCTTTTTTAATTTTAAGATCTGCCAACACTTCCCTCCAGTTAATTCCAGAAGTTGTTTTACTCAATTCTTCCAACTGAAATTTGTTGTATGTTTTGTAAGGGTCTCTCATTTCTACCCGACTCATTTGCGCAGTAGCTAATTGTTTTTCCAAGCTAAAAATTGTTAATGCTTTTTGTTCAGCATCAACTGCAGAAGAACCTGTAAGTGTAAATAATTTGCTGATGTATTTTTTATACGCTTCCTGTATTTGAGGATTGCGGCCATCGTTTTTAAGATAGTAATCTCTGTCAGGTAAAGTAGTACCACCCTGGCTTAATTGCGGAATCATTACTTCTACATTCTTACGGTCTTGCCCAACAAAAAAACCGTACAATGGAGAAGCTGCACCACTTACTCTTAAACGGGCCATCATTTTTTGAACGCCTGGTTTGCTGTTGATAGCATCAACTTCTTTTAACATTGCGCTAATAGGTGTATAACCTCTTTTTTCAATAGTTACAGAGTCCATACCTGCACTGTAAAAATCTGCTACTCTTTTTGTAACAGAACCTGCTGCTGCTTTTTTATCTGCAACCGCAGTTTCCAAAACATTTTTTACTGCGTTTACATTAAAATCCCTCAATTGATTAAAACTTCCCCAACGGGTTTCTTTTGCAGGAACGGGATTGTTCTTTATCCACGTGCCACCGGCATAGGTGTAAAAATCGTCGCCGGGTTTCACCGATTTATCCATGTTGGCAGGATCAATAAATATTTTTGCTTTGGTTTGTGCAAAGCCGGAGTAGTAGCCTGATAAAGCCACCACAGCGAATACGCTTAGCAGTAGTTTTTTATAGTTGTATTTCATGCAATAAATTTAAGCAAAAGAAGTTTAAAAAAGGAAGAATGCCTTACCATCCATAAAATAAAATCTAACCAATTGCTAGTATCAAAGGGTTTTAAAATTATAGAAAAGTTGAAATGCTGCCCTTAAGCAATTGGGTAAGCCATACAAAAAGGATTTGATGAAGTATCCATGGGTTATGCATGGGTAAAGTTCCCTATAACTTCCCTATAACTTCCCTATAACTTAAGAGTTGTGTGATTCAAAAATAACTATATAGGCTAATAAATAAATTTTGATGCGGTTGTAAAAATGTAATTTTTAAATTCTGCAATTGCTATACACCTGTTTTGTGTTTGGCTGTTTTAGTACAAGACACTTTTATAAGTTTGAAGAAAGAAAAATCTTTTTACCGCCCATAAAAACGTATCAGCTTTTTTTAAAGTAGGGCATTATCTTTATCACACAAATTAATTAATGACCAACAAAGACTCTATTGCACTTTCGTGGAAAAATGTAAAAGGAAATAAACTCCGTACTGCCATTACAATTATCATTATGGCGCTTGGTATTTTTGCACTTATACTTATAATAACTGCCATAAAAGCTGCAAGCCTTGGGCTTACAAACAGTTTTTCAACTATGGGTGCCAATGCTTTTGGAATAAGGTATAAAGACAGGGGAATTAATTTTGGTGGTGGAGGTAGAAGACCTGAAACAACAAAGACTAAGGCAGGACTAAAAGAAAAAAAATCTAACAACGGTATTCCCATAAGTTACGAAGAAGCCAAGGCATTTAAAGAGCGGTATAATTTTCCCGGAACCAAGGTGGGCATAGCTTTGCGGGGAGCAAATAATATTGTTGTAAATTCTCCTTCAAAAAAAACAAACCCTGATGTAAACGTTACCGGTGGTGATGAAAACTACCTGGAGCTTAACGGTTTTACAATTGCCTACGGCAGAAATTTTACAGCAACCGAAATTGAAGCAGGGAGAAATGTATGTATGATCGGCAGCGGTGTTGCACAAAAATTATTTGCTGATAACAACGCCAAAGCAGTGGATGCTGTAATAAATGTAGATCATATTCCTTACAGAATAATTGCTGTGCTGGAAGAAAAAACAAGCAGTGCATTTTTTAATACAAGCCGCATTGTTATTACCACCGTTAACAACATTCGCAGGCAATATGCCACACTCACATCTTCTTACACGGTTGCTGTAATGGTGCCGGATTTAAAACTGATGGATATGGCTGTGGGAGAGGCTACTGCCACATTTAGACCGATAAGAAAACTGGCTGTAACAGACGATGAAAACTTTTTTATTGATAAGAGTGACAGTATTGCACAGTCACTTTTAACCAACCTTGGTTTTTTAGAAAAGGGTACGATCGGTATTGCATTTATAACATTAATTGGGGCAGCTATTGGGCTCATGAATATAATGCTCGTGGCAGTAAATGAACGCACAAAAGAAATTGGATTAACGAAAGCATTAGGGGCTACCCGAAAGGATATACGATCGCAATTTTTATATGAAAGTGTATTGATAAGTTTGATGGGTGCTTTTGCAGGAATTGTGATGGGGATATTAGTGGGAAATATTGTTGCTGTTTTATTAAAGACAGGTTTTGTGGTGCCGTGGATGTGGGTTGGTATTGCGGTTATCGTGTGTACTGCTGTGGGTTTGCTTGCAGGGCTTATACCTGCTGTTAAAGCAAGCAAGCTGGATCCTATAGTTGCTCTTCGCTATGAATAATAATTTTTTTACACTCGAACTTTGAAAAAAAACTGCTTAAATTCTTTTTTAAAAATTGGGTTAAATTAATTGCAGAATAATTTAAACAGCTTCACAGATTTTCAAAGAATTCAGGCAGATTCTTTAGTTAATGTTGGCATATTTTATTTTTTGATTTAAAGTAAATAAGACCCTAGATTTTACGGAATTTGTACAAGTTTTCAAAAAATAAAAAACTTGAAAATAATTTGCTTAATAAAATTTTCTGCAGTAATTAAAAATCCTTTTACTATTTGACCAATAAACATTTCCGGTTTATTAAAATATTGTTTTTTTTGGGTATTTTGAATTAGTAATTAATGGAGTAAACTCCTTAAGCTACAGTTAATCAGCTCAAATATTTTTATTTTTATAAGTAAGATAATTTCCCCTTTTTTTCCTAAAACTTTACCTGTTGATAATTATTTTAAAGGAAAATGTTTTTATTTCAATAAAAATAAAATATTTTTATTGCGTAGAAATACTTTCAATTATTTTATTAACTTGTGCGTTCCGGATAAATCGGAAAGTATTTTTAATAATGCTTTGATTGCTTAATTCACCAATAATTTTTTTAAATTTCACTTTCTAAAAACTTGAATTTTATGGCAGACGTTAGACCAACTGCAACAGTTAAACCGGTAACATCCGTACAGGCAAAAAAATCAGCAAACTCCATTTCGTGGTTGGCTCCAACATTGTGTATCCTAATCGGTTATGTGATCTGGCGTTTTCTTTTGGGAGATGCATCACATTTTAAAACTGCATCAGGTAATGGCTTTTGGCCGGACAGAGATGGTGCATCAGGTAGTTTGTATAAAATGTACCAAGGCGGTATCATTGTACCTATCCTTATTGGTTGTCTGTTGACGGTATTAACTTTTGTAATTGAAAGATTTCTTACCATAGCAAAAGCCGGTGGTACAGCAAGCAATGCAGATTTTATCCGCAAAGTACAATACCATCTTGCAAATAAAAACGTAGACGCTGCATTAACAGAATGCGATAAGCAAAAAGGAAGCGTTGGTAACGTAATGAAAGCTGGTCTTCATCGTTACAAAGACATGATGAATAACAACGAATTAAGTACTGATCAAAAAGTAATGGCTATCCAAAAGGAAGTTGAAGAAGCTACTTCGCTTGAGTTACCAATGCTTGAAAAGAATTTGGTATTCTTATCAACAATCGCATCTGTAGCAACTTTGCTAGGATTGCTTGGAACGGTAATGGGTATGATACGTTCTTTCTCTGCATTAGGAGAAGATAGTGGTGGTGGTGCTGCTGCAGGTAAACTTTCTCAAGGTATTTCTGAGGCATTGTATAATACTGCATTGGGTATTGGTACATCTGCATTAGCGATTATTTTCTATAATATTTTTACTACCAAAATTGATGGTATTACTTACGGTATTGATGAGTCTGGATTTACTTTAACTCAATCCTTTGCATCTTTATACAAATAATTGTATGGAAAAACGCAACAGCTGCATCTAATGAATGTGTCACTACAATACAAATCGTGTAGGTACATGCGAAATGATGTTTTACTGAAAAATTGAAACAAGTAACTCATAAAATTTTTATAAATGCCAAAAGTTAAAATACCAAGAAAAAGTACAGCTGTAGATATGACTGCTATGTGCGATGTGGCGTTTCTTTTATTGTCATTCTTTATATTGGCAACTAAGCAAAAACCACCTGAAGTGTTGGCTGTACAAATACCTAACTCTGTTTCGAGTAAAGTAGCACCTGATAAAGCCATACTAGTAACACTAACAAAAGATGGCCGTACATTTTTAATGTTGGGAGATGATACAAAGAAAGCGGATATTCTTGCAAACGTAAATTTAACTAAGGGTTTAGGTCTTTCGCCTGCGGAATTGCAGAAATGGGGTAAACAGGGTTTCATTGGACAACCCCTTGGCCAAATTAAAAATAGTCTTGCACAAAGTGTTGACATAGATCCTGCAAAAATGCCTGGTATACCAACAGACAGTACTAACAATGAGATGGTTGACTGGATAAGAAGTGTAAGTAATGTATATGCAGGTGGAGATATGAAAGCATTGCAGGAAATGCTGCTGGTTAAAGGAGATAACGATGCTTTGTATCCTGTATTTAAAAATATAAAAGAAGCTTTTAAAAAGAACGAGATCTATAAGTTTAGAATTGTAACCAATGGTGCGGCACCTCCAGTAGGATCTGAACTTGCAACTAGTCCAACTACAAAAGCAAATTAATTAATTTAAAAAAATACTGACATGGCAGAAATGGATACCTCGTCGGGTGGCGGACATAAAAAAGGACCCGGCGTAAAAAAAGCGGTAAAAAAATCAACTAGAGTGGATCTTACTCCTATGGTTGATCTTGGCTTTTTGCTCATTACATTCTTTGTATTTACTACAACAATGAGCCAGGCAACGGCCATGAATATGAATGAGCCAAAGGACAGTAAAGATGATCAGATAAAAGTAAAAGAATCCGGTGCAATGACTATTCTTTTAGGAAAAGCAGACCAGGTTTATTATTATTTTGGTCAGTTAGATCCTTTAAAAATATCTGAGCAGTTTAAAAGCACAAATTTTAAGGCAATACGAGAAATTATTGTAACTAAAAAGAAAGCTACTCCCATAGGTGATTTAATGTATGTAATAAAGTCAGATGATAAATCTACTTTTAAAAATGCAATAAATATACTCGATGAGATGACGATTAGTGGTGTACCACCGGGGCATTATGCAGAAGATAAAATATCTGAAACAGAAAAAAAATTAATAGCAGCGACTGAAGCAGCAAACGGAATAAAATAATTTATGGAATCCGTTTATTTTAGAATCTAATTCATAAAAAAATTTGTAATGGAAGCAAATAAAATTTTAGATGCCGATATTCTTGACATCATATTCGATGGCAAGAACAAAGCATACGGGGCATATCAGTTAAGAAAAACTTACAACAGCCGTATGGGTAAAGCCCTTATAGCAGTTGGTGCTTTGTTGATAATTGTTGTAGGCGGCATCCTGCTTGCAGGTTTTATTAGCGCAAAAAATGCTAAAGATGAATTAACAGTTGTGGACACGCAAATGGCTGAGGTTAAAAAAGATGAGCCACCACCGCCACCACCGCCACCGCCACCGCCAACACCGCCACCGCCACCTGAGATTAAGCAAATTCAATTTACACCTCCAAAAATTGTAAAAGATGAAGAGGTAAAAAAAGATGAGGTAATAAAAGAAATTGAGCCTGATGCTGTAATCAGTACAAAAACTGTTGAGTCTGATAACACCAAGCAGGTTGTACAAGCGCCTGTAGAAGACAAGGGTACTCAGGTAGTAGAAGTTCCTGTAAAAGCCGTAGAGGAAGATAAGGTTTTTACAAAGGTTGAAATTGAAGCGGAATACCCGGGAGGTACAGGTGCATGGAAAAAGTTTTTAGAGAGAAACCTTAATGGTCAGGTTGCAACGGATAACAGTGCACCAACAGGAACATACACGGTTGTAGTAAGATTCATTGTAGCCAAAGATGGCAGTGTAAGTGATATAACACCGGAAACAAGCGTAGGTTATGGTATGGAAAACGAAGCAGTAAGGGCGATTAAAAAAGCACCAAGATGGACACCTGCCCAGCAAAACGGTAATGTCGTAAAAGCTTACCGCAGACAGCCGATAACTTTTAAAGTAGCGGAAGAGTAATATTGTTTAAATCTTATTTTAAGCCTTCGCAAAAGCGAAGGCTTTTTTTATGTTTTTTTCTCAGGAAAATGTAAAGAACCAAACCCATTTCTATTACAAAATATCTGAATAAATACTATGGAATTAACCAGCAGTTTCATCTTAATAAAAAACAGTATTTATGGCAGAAATATTAGACAGTTTTAAGCAAACAAAATGCAAACAGCTTATAAAGAAAAGCACAAGGATAGATCTTACTCCGATGGTAGATCTTGGTTTTTTATTGATTACTTTTTTCGTTTTTACTACAACTATAAGTACAACAAAAGCTATGGCAATGGTTTCACCAAAAGAAAGCACTACTGTAAATGATGAAATTTGTGAGAGTTGTGTAATAACCTTGTTGCCTGCAGGAAATAATATGCTTTTTTATTATGAAGGGTCAGATAAAAATGGAGTATTTAAAACAACTTCATACAATGCAGAAGGTTTGCGGGCTTTGCTTATAAACAAAAAGATGCGGGTTGCCCAACTACATAGGGAAGCTATATTAATTATAAAACCGGGTGCCGCATCAACTTTCAAAAACCTTATTAACATTATAGATGAAAGCAATATTTGCATGTATAAAAGATATTATCTAGATAAAGCAAATGGCTCAGATGAGATTAAATTAAAGCAGTAGTATTTAGTTTGGCGCCTTTAATTTAAAAGAATGCCTTTTTATTACCTTCGTTTTATGATGAATAAATTAACCGGCTGGGACGATACAATTGTTGCAGTGGCAACACCGCCGGGCACAGGAGCAATAGCAGTTATCAGGTTGTCAGGCAAAGATACTTTCAGTATAGGAAGTTCGCTTTTTCCATCAAAAAACATAGCTAGTCAACTCTCACATACATTGCATGTAGGCATGTTAAAAGATGAAGAAAAAGAATTAGATGAAGTGGTACTTGCATTGTTTAAAGGACCAAAAAGTTTTACCGGAGAGGATACAATTGAAATAAGTTGCCATGGAAGTACGTTTGTACAACAACAGATACTGGAAGCCTGTATTGCAAGAGGAGCAAGGCTGGCAAGGGCCGGAGAGTTTACACAACGGGCTTTTTTAAACGGTAAAATGGACCTTACTCAGGCAGAAGCTGTGGCAGATATTATTGCTGCAAATACGGAAGCTTCGCAAAAAGCAGCACTGCACAACATACGGGGAGGTTTTTCGCATGAGTTAAGTAACATGCGGGAGCAACTTATTAGTTTTTCAGCATTGATAGAACTGGAACTGGACTTTGCTACAGAAGATGTAGAATTTGCCGACAGAGAAAAATTTTATGCACTCATTAAACAAATACATTTTTCTGTAAATAGACTGATTGCATCTTTTACGCTGGGTAATGTTATTAAAAACGGAGTAAGTGTTGCAATAATTGGTAAACCCAATGCAGGTAAATCTACATTGCTTAATGTTTTGTTGAACGAAGAAAGGGCCATCGTTTCTGCAATTGCAGGTACAACAAGAGATACAATAGAAGAAATAATAAACATCAACGGCATTTTATTTAGACTTATAGATACGGCAGGTATCAGAGAAGATTCCGGTGATGTTATTGAGAATTTTGGTATTGAAAAAAGCTTGGGTAAAATGCGGTCTGCAGATATTGTGTTGTATATTTTTGATGTAAACACTGAAACTGACGATAATTTAAAAACACAACAATCCGCGTTTGAAAAAGAAAATATCAAATACATTTTTGTTGGTAATAAATCTGATATTAAACAAAGTGAGCAAAAATATTTAAGTAATGATATTCTCTATATTTCTGCAAAGAACAATGAAGGAATTGATGAACTAAAGCAGGTCATTTTTTCAGCTACTGTGAATGCAAATAATTATGCTGAAAACAATATTATAACGAACACACGCCACCTCGCATCGCTTAAAAATATTTCTAATTCGCTTAGTGTAATAAAAGATGGGCTTGATAGAAATGTTTCAGGGGATCTGTTATCTTCCGACATAAGAACTGCGCTCTATGATTTGGGCGAAATAACGGGTGAAGTTACAAACGAGGATAAACTGGACTTTATTTTTAGCAAGTTTTGTATCGGAAAGTGACCGTATAAATATTTACTTGCTTTTAGTATGGTTTTATCTGCTTTTAGTCGCATTACCACCTTATTAGAAAAGTGCAATTTGCTTTTAGTATTGTTTTATTTGCTTTTAGTATGCTTTTTCTTGTTGTTAATCTGGTCACTAATAGAAATTTGTAGGAAGGTTATGTTATCAATCGTGAGAAATGATACGGTATGATACTCAATGATACGGTTTGATACGAAACGATACATGGATCCTTAGTACTGAACTTACAGAGAAATCATGTTTCCCGATTCATAGTTAACTCAGGCACATGTAAAGATTCAGCAATAAGTGTATCGTTAATATATTTTTTGATATTTTCTTGTTCTGTATAAAAGTCTTCGATAAACTGATTAAGCCACGGGGTCTCCGCCACTGAGAATAATTGTTCAACAATGCGAAAAGCATTTTTTAATACATTATTGCTGCTGAAATCTATTTCGACATCGATATTCCCTTCCACAGTTTTTACGAGGTTATCCAAAATATAAGATATTCGTATCAATGGATGTGGATGTGTTCCTGCCTTATAAAACACTTTTGCATAATTACGCTTTAAAAAGAGAAAATAAGCCAAGACACCTGCAAGTCCAATAGATATGATAGATTCAAGATTCTCTTTAGTTCGTATTTTATCGGATTGCCTTTTCCAATAATCTACCAAATGGAAAGCAACAAAAGTAGAGGCATGAATATCTGCATCAAATTCACGAATATGATGTGAAAGAGAAAATGGAGCATCTTCAGGATTTAGATTATAATTTTCATCTACCCATTGATACTCTATAGGGCTTTTTTGAATTAGATGTGCTCTTTCGTGGAAAAATGTGAACTGCATACTGACTTGAAACAACAAATAATCAAGGGATTCATCTAAGCTTTTATTAAGTTCTGTAAAATCTCCAAGAGCATTCTCATTAAAAATATGACGATGGTCTGTATAAAGTCTAAACATGATAAGTATAGTCCCAAAATTGACTCTGATGACATAATGATCATTACCCTTTCCTGCTGCAGCATTCACATCCATTAAGCTTCTTATATAAATTAATGCCGGTTGAATATCATATTTACCGCATTCCTCTGAAAGGTTTTGTTGACAAAACTGGAAAAATTGCTCAACAACTTTGTAAGGGTCACTAGCAGAATAGTCAAAAATATCTTCCGAGTTTACAATGCCTTTCGCAACCAATAGTTTCTTGTTTTCAAGATGATTATAGTTCATAAAATATTTGCTGATCGTTCTAAAGCTAATATTATTTAAAGTAAAAATCTTTTTTTTACATGATGTTGAATTTTATAATAAAATTCTAGCGTTGACCTTAATTAATTACGGAAATTTAGGTCAATAATTGCGTTCAATAAAAAGACACA
>JANXTG010000071.1 GCA_025352525.1 Ferruginibacter sp. | reverse complement strand
TTTTAATTACCTTGCTGCAAATTTATTGTTATGCCTGTTATAAATAATCTTTTAAAAATGCGAGCTTATTTTGAAACCGGTATTACCAGGTCTTATCTTTTTAGAAATGAGAAACTGAATCAACTAAAAGAGGCGATTGTAAAGTACCAGCAGGCGATACAGGATGCTTTATACAAAGACCTTAAAAAAAGTCCGGAAGAAATCTGGATCACGGAAACTGGTTTTTTATTATCAGAAATTTCTCACACACTAAAACATTTAAAAAAGTGGATGGAGCCGGATAGTGTAAGTACTAACTTACTAAATATCCCCTCTAAAAGTTACATTGTAAAAGAACCATTAGGCACCGTATTGATCATTGGCCCATGGAACTATCCATTGCAATTATTGTTTACCCCTTTGGCAGGCGCCATAGCAGCAGGGAATTGTACCGTATTGAAGGCTTCAGAATTTGCACCTGCAACTGCAGCCATAATGAAACAAATAATTACAGAAATTTTTGAAGAACAATATGTTTTATTTATTGAAGGAGATGGAGCTACCGTAATACCTGAAATGATGAACAACTTTGTATTTGATCATGTTTTTTATACCGGCAGTACGGTAGTAGGAAAGATCATTTACCAGATGGCGGCTAAAAATTTAGTACCGGTTACTTTGGAATTGGGCGGAAAAAGTCCATGTATTGTGGAAGAAGATGCCAATATAACGGTAGCGGCTAAACGTATTACAATGGCAAAGTTTTCAAATGCCGGGCAAATGTGTGTAACACCGGATTATGTGCTGGTGCATGCATCACAGAAAGAAGCCCTGGTTGTTGCAATTAAAAAAGCTCTACTGCAGTTTTTGGGTAACGATGCAAAAGATAGTTATGATTATGGGCGCATTATAAACGAAAAACAATTTGACCGCCTGCTACATTATTTGCAGCAAGGTACTATTGTTGCCGGGGGTAAAACGGACAAAGCACAATTGTATATTGAACCAACAATAATGGAAAATATATCGCTGCATTCATCTATTATGAAAGACGAAATATTTGGCCCGATATTACCTATTATAACTTTTACAACCATGCAAGAGGCTATGGCCATTGTGGCCCATAATCCAAACCCACTGGCATTTTATGTATTTACTTCCAGCAGCAAAAAAGAAAAGGAATGGATCAATGCTATCCCCTTTGGCGGAGGTTGCGTAAATAATGTGGCATTACATTTAACCAATCATGAGTTGCCTTTTGGTGGCAGGGGTTTTAGTGGAACCGGCAGCTACCATGGCAAATTTTCTTTCGAAACTTTTACTCATAAAAAAGGTATTTTAAAAACACCTACCTGGTTTGACCCCAATGCAAAATACCCAAGCTACAAAGGGAAATTAAAAATTTTTAAATGGTTGATGAAATGAAGCGGTTACAACAAATAACAAAGGCAATTGTAGTAGGCGTCATTATCATTGCAGTTTATACCGTGTATATAAACAAAAATTCAACCAACATGACAGCAAGACAAAAACTATTAAAAGCATTTTACCCAGCATTGATGTGGATCACTAAAATAACAGGTTCCAATATTGCTAATTTAAAAAATGAACCTGTGCAATCACCAGTTTCTTTCTATTCGTTACAAACAACTTTAATTGATGGCAGTACATTTGACCTCGCCGGCTTAAAAGGCAAAAAAGTATTGCTGGTAAACACGGCATCAGACTGTGGTTATACAGCACAATATGAAGACCTGGAAAAACTCTATAATTTTAAGAAAGGAAAATTAGTAATATTAGCGTTTCCTGCAAATGATTTTCAAAAGCAGGAAAGCAAAGACGACCATTCGATAGCTGAGTTTTGCAAACGTAATTACGGCATTAGTTTTCCGTTGATGAAAAAAAGTAAGGTGGTTATTCATTCTACACAAAATAAAGTTTACGATTGGCTTACTGATAAAGATAAGAATGGGTGGAACAGCAATGAACCTTCATGGAACTTTTGTAAATATCTTGTAAATGAAAAAGGAAATCTTACTCACTTTTTTGAATCATCGGAATCACCGATGGGCAAAAATATTTTAGCGGCTATTGAGGAATAAAAAAATTAATGTTTACAAAAGAAAATATTGAACAATACTTTAGCGCTTTTAAAAATGAGCAAATATTTTTAATAATATTAGGAGCTGTGGCGCTTATCGTTGCCCTCATATTTTTTGTTGGGTTTAAAACAGAATGGTACAAAGGATTTACGCTGCCATTGGCGGTATTTGCTGTGCTTAATATGGGTGCAGGATTTTCAAACTACAAAAAGGCTGATATTTTAAAAGTCAGAAATACTTACAATTACGATTTGCATCCTGAACTTTTACGAACAAAAGAATTACCCCGCATACAGGAAATGAAACAAAATTTTACAGTACTTATTTATGTAAATATTTCAATCATTTTTGCAGCTGCATTTATTTTTTTCTATTTTAAGAAAAAAGAGGGAAGTCAGTATTATATGGGCGTGGCAGCGTCATTGTTTTTTGTAGCGGTGTTAAGTGTAGCAATATATTCCGTAATGAAAAGTAGGAGTAAAAAATATGAGAATGGAATAATTATGTACACAAAAAATATTATTGTTAAATAAGTTTAGGATTTTAAATTTTTTATTTTTTCCAATTCTTCTATATCTAACAAATCCTTAGGTCTGCCCGCAGCTTTTTTGCATATGATAAGATGATTAAAATGCAAAAACTTTACCTGTATTTTCTCTATTTCTGCTATAACTGCAAAATTATAGCACTCCTCAAATCCAATATTTTCAAGTCCTTTAACTGAAGTCATTACGTCTAACTTAAATCCAAAGTTTAGTTGAAAGTCTGTCCAACCAGGTACAAACTGCATACTTTCTATAGCATCATAATCACCCGAACCCTGTTCTTTTAAAGCTTTGCGAAGATTCTTTCTGTTTTGCAAAGTATCATCAATCCATAAATCAATATCATTTGTTGCTCTGTTATAACCATGTAAATTTGTAGCGAAGCCTCCAATCATAACATAACGCACATCATTGTTATTTAATGATCGCCAAAGTGAAAGTATATCTTCATCTAAAATATCCATGCATTATTTTTCTTGTAATAAAGGTGAAGAAATAATTTTTGCACTGCCAATCATTTTAGAGATTCGTATCAATTTGGTAAGGGTATAAAATCTTTGTGTATAAGTTGTATTTGCTGCTTCTTTTAACCTTGCATTCTCTAATTCTTTTGCTGATTTGTATATTTTATAAGTACCATTTTCCATTTCCAAATTTACATTTTAATTGAAACTTTCAACATACTCTATTGCATAATAAAAGCTGAAAAAGATTTACTGCTGAAAAGCGCCGGGATTGTAGTGGATATCCTTTTATATCGCTTCAGCGAATAAAAAGATAGCAACGAAAAGCCCGAACAAATGCTGATGCATCATATATGTTGAGCGCACAAAACCTTTTTCTAAAATCTTATTTCGTGAATCTTTCGTCTTTAATCTTGTGTCTAACATCTTGTTTCTTAAGTCTATTCTACACCGGACATTTTTCATGGTAATTAATGAGCTCAATTGGTGTGCGCACAAAACTATGATCTTTATAATGTTCACTTACTTCATCAAGCACTTCGCAGATATCTGCAGGCTCAGTAAGGGTTACAAGCTTCATGCGAAACTCTTTTATATTGGGTAAGCCCTTTAAATAATTTGTATAATGACGGCGCATTTCGTTGATGCCTACAATTTGTCCCTTCCATTCTATGGAACGATCAAGATGCTTTTTGCAAACCGCAATTCTTTCCTCCAAAGTTGGTGATGGTAAAATTTCGCCGGTATTTAAATAGTGTTTTATTTCTCTGAAAATCCATGGATAACCAATGGCTGCTCGGCCAATCATAATGCCATCTACACCATATCTTTCTTTATACAATTTTGCTTTTTGTGGCGAATCAATATCGCCGTTTCCAAAAACAGGAATGTGTATGCGTGGGTTATTTTTTACTTTAGCAATGAGACTCCAATCGGCCTCGCCTTTGTACAATTGGCAGCGGGTACGACCATGTATTGCAATTGCCTGCACACCAATATCCTGCATGCGCTCGGCAACTTCTTCAATATTTCTTGTATTATCATCCCACCCTAATCTGGTTTTTACAGTTACAGGTAATCGTGTACCGTTTATTACAGATTTTGTAAGGCGAACCATCAAATCAATATCTTTTAAAACGCCTGCACCGGCACCTTTATTAACCACTTTTTTTACGGGGCAACCAAAATTAATATCCACCAGATCAGGATTTACAGCATCGCAAATTCTTGCACTCATTTCCATTGCATCTTCATCGCCACCAAAAATCTGGATACCGAAAGGGCGTTCTTCTTCCGAAAAATCAAGTTTCTTTAAGCTCTTCATGGCATCTCTAATCAACCCTTCGCTGCTGATGAATTCGCTGTACATTAAATCGGCGCCATTGTCTTTACAAACGGCACGAAAAGGAGGATCGCTAACATCTTCCATTGGAGCCAATAGTAAAGGAAATTCGGGCAATTGTATTGAACCAATAGTGGGCATAGCTATATTTGTATTTTGCGTGCAAAATTACATTAAAAGATTTTAAGGGATGGAATACAAAAGCGTTAAAGGTTTTGGCGGATGGGCACAACTGGGTTTTCTGTTTGCATTTTTAGGGTTAGGATTTATACTTGCAGGTGGCGTGCAATTTATTTTAACAACGCAAATCATCCCTGCAGGAAAAGAAATAACGGATGCAGATGCAGTAATGAAAGCAATGCTTGCACCCGAAAATGTAGGAACTGTAAGAGTAATACAGGTTTTGGGAACGCTGGCGTTACTGTTTATACCGGCAGTTTTATGGTCGATTGTTAGCAATGGAAAAAATATGTTTTGGCTTGGGTTTAATAAATATATAAATGGCTTTCAATTGCTGCTGGGTTTTATGTTGATTTTTACTGCAGCATTTGCTGCATCGCCTCTGGCAGATTTAACCAAAGCAGTTGTTGCCCATTTTCCGCAGTTAGATAAGGTGGCAAGCGATATGGAAATTTTATACAACAAGCAAGCGGCAGCTTTAAGTAATATTACCAACTGGCAGGATTATATTATTGGATTGTTTATTATGGCGTTTTTCCCGGCAATGTTTGAAGAAGTTTTTTTTAGAGGCGCTGTGCAAAATTTATTTACCAAATGGTGGCGCAATCCTTTATTGGCAATTCTGGTAACTTCTTTTATTTTCAGTTTAATTCACATGTCCATCTATTTATTTTTAAGTAGAATGCTTTTGGGTTTTGTATTGGGATTGATGTACCATCAAACCAAAAATATATGGGTAAATATTGTGGCACATTTTATTAATAACGGTATTGTACTCACGAGTATTTTTGTAATGCGGCTGAATAACCAAAAAGTAGATATGAATAAACTTGACCCAAGTATTCATTGGAGTCTAGGATTAATTGGGGTTATAGTATTGGCAGGGCTTTTTATTATGCTTAATAAATATTCTGCAAAAAACAGAGCGAAAATTGAAGCCAAAGAAAATTTGCTAATTGCAGAAGCTAATCCATACAACGCAATACCACACAACCAAAACAACTAAGCGTGGCACTTAACAAAGCAGTTTTTAAAACTAGGGCATTGACAGCCGTGATGTTTGTATTGGTTATGCTTGCAGGCCTGTTTATAAATTTTTATACTTTTACAGTACTCTTTTTAATAATAATGGGAGGTTGTTTATATGAGTTTAGAAAAATTATTAAACTGATAAAGCCGACAAAGTATTTTGGGCTTTTAGCACTTTCAATGCCATATATTATAATACCAATACTAATGATGATCGAGTTGGGTAAAAACAATTATCATGAGGATTTGAGTCTTGATAATTATTCGCCGCTGTTGCCAATTGCCATCATCTTATCCATCTGGATAAATGATACCATGGCATATTTGGTTGGTTCTTTTATTGGCAAAACTCCTTTCTCAAAAATATCTCCTAAAAAAAC
>JANXTG010000124.1 GCA_025352525.1 Ferruginibacter sp. | reverse complement strand
ATTTCAGGACATCTTTATGATGCATTAGGTAAAGAAATAAAATCTGTAAAGAAAAAAGATATTGCGGATTATTCTGCTTTTGATAATGTTAGTCTTATTTCTGATAACAGAATTAAACGTCATAACTTTTATTACAACCAGTATCCATACACAGTAGAATATGAGGATGAGCAGGACCTCAACAGTATTTTCTTTTTACCAAGATGGAACCCTTTAGAAGATACCAGATTAAGCGTGGAGCAAAGTTCTTTTTTTGTAGAAACACCCGCAGATTTTGAATTAAGGATAATGCAGTTGGTTTTTAAAGAAAAGCCTTCCATATCAGTCAATGGTTCTAAAAAAAATTACGAATGGAAAACAAATAATCTCACTGCACTGGTGCATGAAATTTACCAGCCAGGCTGGGAGGAATTAGCGCCTTCAGTTTTAATTGCACCATCGCAATTTGAAATAGAAGATTATCCAGGTGATATGAGTTCATGGTCCAACCTCGGTAAATTTATAAATACCCTAAACAGCAACAGGCAACATTTACCCGAAAATATTAAGCAGGACGTTCACAAACTTACAGATGCGTTAAGCAGTACAACAGAAAAAATTAAAGTACTGTATGATTATTTACAAAAAAACACAAGATACATCAGCATACAGCTTGGCATTGGCGGTTGGCAACCTTTTGATGCAAACTATGTAGCAAGTAAAAAATATGGAGATTGTAAAGCGCTGTCCAATTACATGGTTAGTCTTTTAAAAGAAGTTAATATTCCGGCAAAATACGTTTTAATAACTGCCGGAGAAAACAGGCTTGGGTTAAAAGATGATTTTCCTTCACCATATTTTAATCATGCAATTGTATGCGTGCCGCAACCAAAAGATTCCATCTGGCTGGAGTGTACAAGCCAAACAGTAAGTGCAGGTTATATGGGAAGGTTTACAGGCAACAGAAAAGCTTTGTTGATTGATGATGATGGTGGCCATGTGGTAAAAACACCCTCTTATAAAACGAATGATAATTTACAAATACGAAAAGTAAATGCAGTTATTAATGAAGAGGGTACTTTAACCGCAAAAGTGGTAACTCGTTTTACAGGATTACAGCAGGACGATGTGCATGGCTTAATGTATGAAGCTAATCAGGAAGAAAAAAAACGCTACCTCAATAATACCCTTAGTTTGCCTACATACACAGTAGAAAATTTTGAATATATTGAAACAAAAGGCATGTTACCTGAGGTAACTGAAAAACTTTCTGTCACATCCCCAAACTATGCAAACATAACCGGGAGAAGATTATTTATAACACCAAACTTTTTCAATAAGTCATCCAGTAAATTACTGGAGGACAAAAACAGAAAATACGACCTACAGTTTACCTCTTCTTATCTTGATGAGGATTCCATACAAATAGCAATTCCTGCCAATTATGTTGTGGAGGCAATACCCAAAGCAGTTGTTATAAAAAACGGTTACGGCGCTTACAGTATTCAATTTACTGTAAAAGATAATTTTATAGAAGTTGTACGTAAAAATGAAAGAACAGAAGGCTATTTTTCAAAGAAGGAATACAATAATATTTTAAAATTCTTCAACGATATTTACTTAGCAGACAGAGGCAGAATAGTTATGATTAAGGAAGAAAACTAGCTCGGAAAATTTGAAGAGAAATTTCGATTAGCTGAAAAAAGAGTTATCTCACAATTTGTAAATATTTTTAAATTTTTATTTACAAGCAAAAGTTTGCGTGATTTATTAATTATACCTACCAATACCAATTGTTAATCCCTGAGAACCATCAGCAAAAATGTTATTCAATTGTATGTCGGCTCCGTCATTATGAAGCCTCCAGATTCGCCTCTTACTTTTTCTTGCGAAACCTATACTATGTCTACTTGTTGCGCAGTACTTCCCACAAAATTTTATAATCAATTTCATGGTTAATTTTATTAACAATCTTTTATTTTAAATGTAATAAATAATAATATTATGTGGCATTATGTAAATGATAAACGGTAAAATTAATTATCATTTTTTGCCTTATTTTGAAGTTCAAACCTAAAAAAATATGAAGAAATATCTTTTTACAACAGCAGCTATTTGCCTGGCAGTTACAACAGGTTTTAGCCAGGCAAAACTGGTAGAAACTGTTACCAAAAAAGGAGACGAATTGGTTATTCCTTATCAAAAGTATATACTGCCTAACGGGCTTACAATCGTTTTGGCAGAAGATCACAGCGATCCATTAGTGCATGTAGATGTTACTTATCATGTTGGTTCTGCAAGAGAAGAAATCGGCAAAAGCGGTTTTGCGCATTTTTTTGAACACATGATGTTTCAGGGAAGTGATCATGTTGGAGACGAGCAGCATTTTAAAATAATATCCGGTGCAGGTGGAACCTTAAATGGTAGCACCAATCAAGATCGTACGAATTATTACGAAACAGTACCATCTAACCAACTGGAAAAAATGTTGTGGCTCGAAAGTGACCGAATGGGTTTTCTGTTAGATGCCGTAACACAAAAGAAATTTGAAATTCAGCGCAGCACTGTAAAGAATGAAAGAGGACAGAATTACGATAACCGTCCTTATGGGCTGTTGGGTGAATTTGCCAGTAAAAACTTATATCCTTACGGGCATCCTTACAGCTGGCTTACCATTGGTTATATTGAAGATTTAAATAGGGTTGATGTACAGGACTTAAAAAACTTTTTTCTTCGCTGGTATAGCCCAAACAATGCAACCATAACAATTGGTGGAGATATAAAATCTTCAGATGTTGTAAAAATGGTAGATAAATATTTTGGCAGCATACCACGTGGTCCTGAAGTAACAAAAACAATTTTACCTGCAGTAGTTGTCGATAAAAACCGCTATGTATCTTATGTTGATAATTATGCAAAATTGCCGCTGCTAACAAAAGCATTTCCTACAGTGCCTAATTATGACAACGATATGGCAGCACTTGCGTGCCTTGCTCAGATAATTGGCCAGGGTAAAAACTCCGTGTTGTACCAGCAACTGGTAAAAACACAAAAAGCCTTAAACGCAAATGCCAGCAGTAACTTAAGTGAACTTAGCGGTATTTTTAGTTTTCAAATAATCCCTTATCCTGGCAAGTCGCTGGCAGGTATGGACAGCCTGGTTAAAGAAGCATTGCTTTCCTTTGAACAACGTGGTGTAACCGATGAAGATATTATAAGATTTAAAGGTGGTATAGAATCTCAGTTCATTAATGGTTTGCAAAGTGTATCAGGTAAAGTATCGCAACTCGCAGCTTTTCAAACATACCTGGGCAATCCGAATATGATTGGTCAACAGCTGGAAATGTATAGAGCCGTTACTAAGCAAGATGTAATGAATGCTTACAACAAATACATTAAAGGTAAAAATAGCGTAACCGTAAGTGTGTTGGTAAAAGGGCAAGATGCAGCACCTGCAATGGCCGACAACTATCAGGTAGATAATTCAAATTACAACAGACCCAACTATGGTTATGATGGTTTAAAATATGTAAAAGCCATTGATAATTTTGATAGAAAAAAACAACCGGGTGTTGGTGCCAACCCTATAGTTAAGGTTCCTGCATTTACTACAAAAAAAACGGCTAATGGTATTAAAATGATTTTTGCCCAAAGCAATGAATTGCCCCTGGTGAATTTATTAATAAGAATTCCCGGCGGCCAGCTTGCCGAAACAAATATGCCTTTAAAATCAGGATTAGCAAGCCTCACAGCTTCAATGATGAACGAGGATACAAAAAAATATACTGCAGAACAAATGTCTGTTGAGTTGCAAAAGCTTGGTAGCACTATCAATATTTTTTCATCGTTTGATGGTACAGTTTTTAATGTACAATCTTTAAAGAAAAATCTAAACAAAACATTGGAGTTGCTGGAAGAAAGAATGTTAAATCCCAATTTTACACAAACAAGTTTTAGCAGAATTCAAAAGCAGGCAATGGAAGGGTTTAAACAAATAAAGGCCCAGCCATCAGCTATTGCAGATGATGTTTTTGATAAATTAAATTTTGGAAACAGTATTTTAGGAATGAGTTCTAACGGAACCGAAGCAACTATAAAAAGCTTAACATTAAAAGATGTACAGGATTTTTACAACAACAACCTCACATCGCAAAATGCAAGAGTTGTAGTTGTTGGAGATGTAAAAGAAAACGAGATATTGCCACAGCTTTCTTTCTTAAATAAATTACCTAACAAAAATATTAAGTATGCAACCCCTGCAAAGGCAGCACTTATAGACAAAACAAAGATTTATTTGGTTGATGTACCTAAAGCAGCACAAACAGAGTTTAGAGTGGGTACGCCAACAAATTTATTGTACGATGCTACAGGCGAGTTTTATAAACTTGGTCTTGTAAATTATTCTATTGGTGGCGATTTTAACAGCAGACTTAATTTAAACCTTAGAGAAAATAAGGGATGGACTTATGGCGCACGTTCTTCTTTTAGTGGAAATGAGTACAGCGGAGATTATACTTTTAGTTCAGGCATTCGTGCAGACGCAACTGACAGTGCATTGGTAGAGGTAATAAAAGAAATAAAAAATTATGCTGCCACAGGTATTACAGAAGCGGAACTTGCTTTTATGAAAATGGCTATTGGTCAAAGAGATGCACTTGCTTACGAAACAGGAGGGCAAAAAGCAGGTTTTGTAGGAAGAATTTTGCAATACAATTTACCTGCAAACTTTGTAACTACGCAAAGCGATATCTTAAAAAATATGAAAAAAGCAGAGCTGGATGCACTTGCAAAAAAATGGTTGGATATAAATAAAATGAATATTTTACTCGTAGGCGATAAGGCAAAGATTTTACCCGGTCTGCAAAAAATGGGTTATGAAATTGTGGAATTGGATGTAGATGGCAACAAAAAATAAATAATACAGCTTTAGAAAAAAATACTGCTTTTACAAAGCAGTATTTTTTTTGTTATTAATAATCGTAAATTGAAACAAGCACAAACATTAATACAATGGAAAATTACGACACACTCACCGAAGGCATTAACGCATTAAAAAAACAGGGATACACGCATGATTTTAATTTAAAAGAAAACTGTCTTGAATGTATTGCCGGAAATAAAAAGCTGCTGCCGCATGAATTCATGATCGATAAATCTTTTAGGTTTGATGTTGATGAAAACCCCTCTGACCAAGCCGTATTGTATGCTATATCATCTTCTATACACAACATGAAAGGATTGCTCGTAAATGGTTACGGCATTTATTCAGATGCGATGAGTAACGATATGCTTGAAAAATTGAATGCTAAATAATTATTTTATCAAAGCCTTCAATTCATCTTTGGTTACAGTTAGCAAATTTACTTTTGGTAATCGCTTTGTAAGTTCCCTCCAGTTTGCATCCTGCAAGTAAATTTTTTGCAACATGGCCGTAGCCTCTTTAACTTTTTTATTGTTTGCAAGTGTAATGGCAGTCCAATATTGCATTTCAAGGTTTTTAGGAAACATTTTCATAGCAGCACCATATTCATCCATAGCAAGCTTTATATTGTTTTTTTCCGTTGCAAGGTCGCCTTTGTCCATGTGTTCATAGGCTCTGTATAAACTCAACAATCTTTCCAGTTCAACCAACGGCAATGCATTATCATCAACCCGTAAATCAATTAATTTATCATTCCAGGGTTGTGCAGTTGCTTTACCTGCCACCACCAAAATAGCTGCAGATTGTTTTCCTCTTATATCTCCGCCTACTGCCTGTGCAGCTTTTAGTGCAGCCATAACTCTTTCTGCAATTGGCTTGCCTGCGCTTGCTTCAAAAGCTTTTACCATTGCGGGGCAAACTTTATTGTTAAGCATCATATTACTTTGTACAGAAAAGTTTTTACCTGTTATATTCGAAGCATAATCGATACAGCTTTTACCGGTATAAGATTCTACATTTCCATTTACATCCAACATAGCAACCTGCCTTACTTCCCTGCCTTCATCTTTTGCAAGTAAATCGTTTAAAGCTTGTGATGCAGTTTTGCCACTCTTCATTAATGCCAAACCATTGGCGCCATAACTTTTATTTACAAATGCCTGCGTTGCTACAACACCAACACCTGCTTCGCCCCAAGGCACAGCAGTACCAACACTAAACCAATGGCTTTGTACACCTACAGCCATTTCGCCGGTAGCAGCATCTCTTGCAACAATAGAAAAAGTATGTGCAAATGATTCGTCTTTTTTAAAAAACTGCGCATAAGAAATATTTATAATACAAATTGTTACAACAAAAGATATCAGGTATTTTTTCATAGAATTAATTTTAAATTAAAGCTACATACAATTTCAAATATTATTTTATGGAAATGCGATAGATTTAGCTCAATTTATTTTTGTTATTTTTACGATTCATCATTACTGAAGCATGACAACAGAAAAAGACTTAATAGAGAATTTATTTGCAACATTTAATTCAGCTAAAATTATAGGCATAGAAAAACTTCCCAAAAGCGGGGGAGACAGAATATATTTTAGAATAGAAACCAATGAGCAAAACTACATTGCTACTTATAACATTAACTTAAAAGAAAATAATACCTTCCTTTACTTTTCAAAACATTTTAAAAATATCGGAGCGCCTGTTCCTCAAATACTAGCTACAAATACTGAAGGAACTATTTACATACAGGAAGATTTAGGTACCGATTGTTTGCTTGATAAACTTGAAACAAATGGTTATACAGAAAACACAAAGCGCTTATATAAAAAAACATTGAAGGCGCTTGCGCATTTACAAATTAAGGGTAACGAAGCCTTAAATTATGATGAATGTATTACCAGCAAAGAATTTGGCAAACAGGCTATTATAAGTGACCTGCTTTATTTTAAATATTATTTTTTAGATACCTTAAAAATACCTTACGATAAAGAAAAACTCGGAGATGATTTTGAGGCCCTCAGTTCATACCTTAACCATGCAGATTATAAATTTTTTATGTTTCGGGATTTTCAAAGCAGAAATGTGATGATAAAAAAAGAGGATCCTTATTTTATAGATTACCAGGGGGGAATGAAGGGAGCTTTGCAATACGATGTTGCATCTTTATTATGGCAGGCAAAAGCAGATTTATCTGATGAATGGAAGGAAGAGTTACTGCAATATTATATTGATTGCATTGAAGTAGAAATGATTACAAAGGTTGACAGACAGCGGTTTGTAAGCCAGTATAATGGTTACGTATTAATAAGGTTGCTACAGGTTTTAGGTGCTTATGGTTTTAGAGGTTTATTTGAAAGAAAAGCACATTTTTTAACCAGTATTCCATTAGCTTTAAAAAATTTAAATACTTTTTTATTACACAATAAAATGGGAATAAGTGTACCTGAATTTGACAGGATACTTTCCTTAATTGTTGATGAGGGAATTGTAAACCGTTTTGAACCTATTAAAGCAACTGTAGAGACACCGCTAGTTGTAAACATTAAAAGTTTTTCTTTTTTAAAAAGTGGTTATCCAAAAAATGTATCTGATAATGGCGGTGGTTTTGTGTTTGACTGCCGGGGGATTTTGAACCCCGGCAGAGTAGAAGCACATAAAAAAGAAACAGGCAGAGATAAGCCGGTACAGGATTATCTGGCAGACAACACCCGCATGGAAGAATTCCTTTCAGGAGTTTTTAGTACTGTAGATATTTCTGTAGAAGATTATATAAAAAGAAATTTTGAAGTGCTGGAAGTAAACTTTGGGTGTACAGGCGGTCAACACAGAAGTGTATATGCAGCTGATGCACTTGCACGGCATTTAAAAAATAAGTACGGCGTAAAAACTGTAGTAAAACATATTGAACAAAACTTTGAAACAGAAATAATCAATAATTAAATATGGTTTAAATTTAGTTTTTTAAAGTTTTAATTACTCCCTAAGATTAATTGATAATTTCAAATTAATAAAAATGATGAAACTATTTATAATGACATTTTTTCTTTTACTTTTTTTAGCAACAGGTTTTGGTGGTTATGCACAAAATGAAAATACAAATACGCTACCGAATGCTATAAAAGAAATGGCAGCTTTTAATATTTATGAAACTACATGTACCGTAGGATATTCAAATATTGCATCCTCCCAATACCAACGTTTTATAATTCTGACCTCTTTAGCAACAACAGAAGATTTAATTATTTTGGCATCGACCAATAAAAATCCTGTTGTAAGATTGTATTCTTTTCAGGCATTAAAGAAAAGGAATATCAAAATTCCTTTATTATTAATTGATAAATTTAGCAGGGATCAAGACCAAGTGATTTCTTTACAAGGTTGTTTAGCAGAGAACACTGTCGTTAAACTTCTAACAAACGAAATATTTGTTGCTTCAACAAACTATAAACTGATTAAAGAATAATAAGCTGTATGAAAGGAATGATACTCGCAGCAGGGCTTGGTACAAGATTGAAACCTTATACAGAAAGCCATCCCAAAGCATTGCTGCCCATAAACGGCAAAACATTGTTGCAACGAAATATAAAATACCTGCAATCTTTTAATGTAAAAGATGTTGTTGTAAATGTCCATCATTTTGCCTCACAAATTAAAGATGCAATACAACAAAATAATGGTTGGGGCAGTAACATTACCATAAGCGATGAAACGGATATGGTATTGGAAACAGGTGGTGGTTTAAAAAAAGCTGCCTTTTTTCTTGAAGATTCTAGCGAAGCCTTTGTCTTGATGAATGCTGATATACTTACAGATCTTAATATTGATGAGGTTAAAAATTTGCATCATCAAACCAACGTTTTGGCAACACTTGCGGTTACAAACAGAAGTACGAGCAGGTATCTTTTATTTGATGAACATGATAACTTATGTGGCTGGAAAAATGAAATAACCGGAGAGCAAAAAGGAAAGCCCGGCAATAAAAAAGCTTTCAGCGGGATTCATATTATTTCACCTAAAATATTTCAACATATAAAAGAAGAAGGCAAATTCTCCATGATAGACCTTTATTTAAGATTGGCTGCCGAAGGTTTTAAAATAAATTGTAACGACCACAGCAATGGAAAATTGCTGGATGTTGGCAAGCCTGAAAGTATACTTATTGCTGAAAAAATATTTCCCTAATATTTATTGATTTGCATCCTGCGGTATTTCAAAACCCTGGCGTTTTTCCACTCTTGGTTTAAGTCCAAAATTGTATTTTAAAGCAATACCAATTCTTCTGGTATCGTTAAAAGTATAACCATCCGCTACAAAATTTGGTTGCTTTATTATAAATGAATTTCTGTTTGTGCGAAATACATCATTTACGGTTGCTATGATATTCATCTTCTTTTTTAAAATGCTTTTGTTACCCGAAAAAGTTAATCCACCAAAAGGTTTTAACTCGAAGAAATTGATAACCGTATTTACACGCATAAAGCTGTTAAGACTTAAAGTAAGTGTTTTTGTGGGCTTGTAGTTTTGAAATAAGAAGAAAGTAAAACTGCTTTTATGAAAAGTAAAAGGAACGCCATCATATTGGCCTTTGTAATTCATTATATTCATTTGAGTGCCTGCATAAAAGAAATATCTTTTACCAGGCGGAATACCAATTACTGCACGCATGTAAATTTCTTTATTGGTTCCTAAATTATCATAAGTACGAAACAAAGTATCACCACGGGAATAGGTAAGTGTGGTGAAAATATTTCTAATATCATTTAACCCTATAGAAAAAACAGGAAACTCATCTGCATTAATATTTAATTCATAATTAGTGGTAAACTGCGGTTGAAGTCGGGGGTTACCAATATCATAAGTATATTGATCTGCATAACGTGGATAAGGATTAAGGGATTCATAAAAAGGTCTTGTTATACTCCTTCTGTAGATTGCGTTGGCCACCAAACTAAAGCCAAATATTTTTGCTATTTTATGCCTTATAAAAATATAGGGGAAAAGATCTGAACGTTTAATGGCAAAAGTTGTATCAGCAGGAATAAGCTGCCGGCCTTTTATATCTGTGTATTCAAGCCTTACACCGGGTTTAATCGTAAACCCACCAAAGGTTTTGGCAATTTGTAAATAAGTTGCAGAAATATTTTCTGAATATCTAAATCTGTTCGTTTGTAAACGGTCAACGTATTTTCCTGTGCTGGTATCTGAAAAATAAACAGAATTATTTTTACTTAAACTGTAGGTAAGTTTTGTACCAATTTCTATGGTAAATTTTTTCTTTGTTTTTAAAACAACATCACTTTTATAAGCCAGTATATTCTTGTTGTTTAAAATATTACCATCTCCCAAAAGCGTATTTCTTGCAGGAAAAATATTAAGGTTACTATAGTCCTGATTGCTGTTGCTTCTAAAGTAAGTATAATCCAGTGTATTGCTCCACTCACTTCCTAATGTATCCAATTTGTATTTAGCTGCCACGCCATTACCTACATAAAGAGATGGCCCTTCGTTGTTAACAATAGAAATATTTTTACCAAGAATGTTACCTGTCCTTAATGATAAAATACTGATATTGTTGTTTACATCGCTGTTGTTTTGGGTAGCGCTTATTCTTGCATCGTAAGCAATGTTCAGTTTTTTATTTACATCGTAATTTATACCCCCACCAACATAATTATTTGTATTATTAAATCTTGTAAATGCGTATTGTTTAAACAGTCCCCCTGTATTTGTATACCTGTTAGAAGAAAGATCTTCGCCGTTTAATTTTTTACTAAAGTTGTAAGAGAGGTAAGTATTTAATTTTTCTTTGCTGTTGCTAACATTAAAACCTATTGCCTCTGAACCATACACGCCTTGAAAATGCGATACATCAACACTTCCGTTTACACCAAGCTTTACACCTTTTTTTAAAACTATATTTATAATACCACCACTGCTGGCAGCATCATATTTTGCCGATGGGTTGCGTAAAATCTCAATTTTGCTAATGCTGTTGGCAGGTAAGTTTTTTAGCAGGTTTGCCAAATCTTGAGCACTCAATTTTATCTCTCTGCCACTTATGTAAATCGTAGAAGGTGTTGAGCTGTTTAAATATACATTTCCGTCCTGATCTACTATGGCTCCCGGAGTTTTTTCCAGCACTTCAAATGCATTTGTGCTGCTGCCGGCAAGCTGTTCAGCATCCACAACGGTTTTATCATCTTCCTGTTTTAGCAATGACGTACGGCTGTTTACTACAACCCCATCAAGTTGTTTTGTAACTGTTTGCAGTACGGAATTTATAGTAGTATCGTTGCTGCCTGTCTGTAATTTTTGATAAAAGGTTTTGGTATTTACAGCTGTAATTTTAAGAATATACGCAGTATTGCTTTTAAGATAAAAAACTGTTTCTTTATTTGATGTTTGTGTAAAAAGTAATAATGAATCTGTAATACTTAAAATTGCTGTGGTAGCGTATACCACTTTTTCTTTTTTATCGTTTAGACTGTTTACACGAACAGTTATATTTTGAGCTGCACTATTATAGTAAAACATCAACATAAATATTGATGCTGCAAATATTTTTCTCAAGCCTTTAGCGTTTTAATGTAGTTACACGGGTACTACAAAACTGCACTTTTTTTTTCATATATTAAAAAATGAGTGCTATGTTTTATAAACAGCACTCATTTTCTTGTTGTACCATATTTTTATTTACTTTTCTCAAAAAGTTCTTTTTTATCTACTACCTTAATTTGTGTCCCCTTTTTTAATGTTTTACTCACTACATCATAAGGACCTGTTACCACTTCATCTCCTACTTTTACCCCACTGGTTATTTCAATATAGTTAATATCCTGTATGCCGGTTTTTACAGGTACTCTTGTCACTTTATTATCTGCACCTTTTACAAAAACCACAACAGCAATATCATTATCAGTTGTATTTTTTTCGGCAATATTATCTGTTGCTGCAACTTTCTTTTTATCTGCACCTAGGCTGTCATTTTTATCTCTCGTGGTTACTGCATTTATAGGCACCGTAATTACATTGCGCTGGGTTTTAGTCTGTATATCTGCACTCGCACTCATACCGGGTCTAAAAGGAAATGAGCCTTTGCCCAACAAATCAGCATAACTATTCTTTAATATTCTAATATAAACTTTGTATTGGGTTACATCGCTTGTAGCGGCACTTAATGCACTGTTTGCTGCACCATTGTTGCTGCTGGCAATCTGTGTTACAATCCCTTTAAACTTTCTTTCGCTGTAGGCATCTACGTTAACCAGCGCACTATCTCCCAACTTTACTTTTGGTACATCATTTTCACCCACATCTACTCTGATTTCAATTTTATCCATATCGGCAATACGCAACATTTCTGTACCCACATTAAAACTATTACCGGCTACTTTTTCCCCCTTCTTTACATTTAATAAACTTACTACACCATCCATGGGAGCTACAATTGACGTTCTGCCAAGATCAGTATTTGCTTTAGCAAGATTATCTCTTGCGCTTTGTACGCCTGCTCTTGCGCTTTGTACGCTTGCCTGGCCGCCTCTTATGCTTTGCACAGCAGCATTGTAATTTGCTTTTGCTGTTTTAAAATTGGTTTCTGCTACATTAAATTCATTGGCGCTGATAACCTTTTCATCAAACAGTTTTTTTTGCATATTGTAATTCCTTTCCGCCTGCTCCTGCTGGGCCTTTAAAGCATTTAAAGCTGCTTCAGAATTGCTTACCTGTGCCTGAGAAACATTTACCTGCGCCTGGCTTTGGGCCACGCCATTTGATGCCTGGCTGCGCTGAATATTATATACATCTGCATAAATACGTGCCAGCAATTGCCCTTTTTTTACTGTATCACCTTCAGCAACGGTAAGCTCAGTAATTTCACCGCTAATATCCGGACTCACTTTCACTTCCACTTCCGGAAATATTTTACCACTGGCATTTACCACTTCTATAATGTTGCGTTGAACAGCTTTTTCAGCAGTTACTTTTATGCCTTCCTCTTTGCCAAAAACGCCTGTTTTAGCAAGTACAATAAGCAGCACTACTAAAATTCCCACGCTTATCAAAATCCATTTTGTTGTTTTGTTCATAATTCAGTATTGAGTATTGAGATGTTAGTATTGAGATGAGAGAATAAAGACACAAGTATCAAGAATAAAGAATGAAGATCTTAGGTATGTTTATCACATTATTTATTTATTATTAAAAGAAAAAATTAAATCATTGTGACATGATATCTAATCTTGATACTCATATCTCAATACTTGATACTAAAGTTTCAGCCCCATGCCTTTGTAAAACTCAAGAACCTTCATTTTAAATACATAATCAAACTGGCTTTGTGCAAGCTCAAGCTTGGCACGTAACAAATTATTTTGTGTGGTTATCAAATCAAAAGTACCAAGCATCCCTACATTAAAACGCTTTGTTGCATAGGATAAATTAAGTTCATTTATAGCTACCGCTTTTTTACCTGCGTTAAATTTTTCCAATGCAATTGTAGCAGAAGTGTAAGCCTGATATATATCCTGTTTTAGTTTTTGATTGTCCTGCTCTTTTTGTAATTGTATGGTATTGATGTTAAGTTTACTCCTTTCATAGTTACTGCGCAGAGAGCCTCCATTAAAAATGGGAACGTTTAAACTTAAACCAATTGCCTGCCTAAAATTATCGGACAGCTGATTTGTAAAACCGCTTTTGGAAGATATGGGACTAAAGCTTGTAAAAGGAGATGTTACAGTATAATCTGTGCCATTTACTTTTACCGTACCGACCGGTACAATTGTGGTTGTTTGATTAAAACCTGTTACACTGCGAGATTTATTATTGTAGTTGCTTCCAAGGCTGGCAAATGTGCTTAGGGTTGGATACATGGAGCCTTTGGCAGCTTCAACTCTTCTTTCCGCCGCTTTTAGCCTAAGTTCATTTACTCTTTGCTGCGGAAGGTTTTTTAATGCAATATCAAATACATAATCAGGTTGTAAATTGGCTATTAGCTCTATGGGTATTTTATCAATTGGTGGAACATCCACTTCAAAAGCCATAGCAGCGTCTAAACTCATTAAAGCTTTAAGAGAAAAAATATTAAGGGTAGTATTGCCTTTGGCATTTATATAATTTACACTGTCTGCAGCAAGCTGGGCTTCCAACTGAGATGCATTAAGTTCAGGCAACGCACCTGCATTTACCTGCTTACGGGTTATACCCAACTGAGATTGAGTTTGCTGTATTTGCACCAAGGCAATATTTTCCTGCTCTTTACCAAGTAAAATCTGCAGGTAAGCATTGGCAGCAGAGAGGGCAACATCATTTTTTATTTTATCTGTAGATGCGTTGGCAGCCTGTGCTTCAAAATTATTGGCAGAAATAGTATTTCTTTTGCTGTAAAAGTTAAAGATATCTGCACTTGATTGTAATTGAAGACCCGCCGCCAGATAGGTTTGGGTTATTCGGCTAAATGTTGTGGGATCCTGATTGTTACCGGAATTTAAAGAGGTATTGGTACTAAAGTTTGCATTTGGATACTGAGAAAGTTTACTTTGCTTTAAGTTAATGCCGGCAATTCTTGCCTGCACATTTTGCAACTTTACATTCAAGTTGTTTGTCATTGCATAATCTACAATAGACTGTAAGTTCCATTTTTGCTGAGCTAATGAAACTTGTTTGATCCCTAAAAAAACTGCAATAATTACTAAAATTCGCATGTACAAAAATATCCTTTGTATCATTAGAATTGGAAGGATTTTTATAAACGGAAAAAGATTCGTTTAAAACCCGTTGGTTTGCGGGATGAATAACACGAAACCACAACATTATTCCAGTGTTTTGTAGCGAGAAATATTGAAAGGAAAACCGGTGATTAATAAAAATGCTAACAAATAAAGTTCTTAAGCCTTTTGAAATCTTGATTGTTGCCGTTAAAAAAAATCCCTCTAAATAATCTGCTGAAAGATTTTGTGATGGTACTTAAAAAAATGTACCTTTTTACTGTGTTCTTCATAGATATAGGTTTTGGTGGTTTTAAGGAAAATAAAAATAGCACAACAACATATTTCAAACAATAGCATAATTGCTATTTCTTTGTAGTCGTAGATTCCGTATTATTATTAAATTAAATAGAATAATTACTAGGTGATAGCAGCAAAGGCGGTTTCTAAGTCATTGATTAAGTATGCTGCATCTTCTAATCCAATATAAAGACGCAACATACGGTGCTCTTTAATCAGCCCATTAAAATTATTGGTTGTAACACCGGCACAGCGTGGAATAATCAGACTTTCATACCCACCCCAACTAACTGCCAATTTAAAATGTTTTAAGCCTTCGCAAAACTTTTCAATTCCCGGCAAATCAATATCTCTTAAAATAATTGTTATCAAGCCACATGCACTACTCATCTGTTGTTTTGCAAGTTTTTGTTGAGGAAATGTATCATCAAACGGAAAAAAAACATCCTCAACTTTCTTATTACTTTTAAGATATGTAAGTACGGTGTTTGTGGATGCAGTTATTTTTTCTAACCTTAAGGGCAAAGTACGTAAACCCCGCAAGAGCAACCATGCATTGAAAGGTTGTATGCCACTGCCGATATTATTGTACTCGCTTTTAAAAATACGTTCTATCATTTTACTGCTGCCGCTTAATACGCCGGCTATTGTATCGCTGTGGCCACTAATGTATTTGGTGGCAGACTGCAGTGAAAGATCAATACCCAATTCGATTGGCCGTTGATAAATGGATGTGCAATAACTGTTATCACAAATAGTAATGATGTTGTGTTGCCCGGCAAAAGCTGCAATAGCTTTTAGATCCTGCAATGCATATGACCAACTGTTCGGGCTTTCAAGATAAATAAGTGTTGTAGTATTTGTTTTGGCAGCCTCAAAATTATTTATATCCGTACCATCGATAAAGGTTGTTGTAACGCCAAACCGTGGCAGTATTTCAGTAAACATTTTATTGGCCCATGCATAAGGTTCTTTTACGCTTATAATATGATCACCGGATTTTACGTTTGCTAATACCGCCGCAAAAATGGCTGCAGCACCACTGTTAAAAACCAGGCAATCTTCGGCGCCATCGAGGGCGGCAAGTTTTTTTGCCAAAATATCCACCGTAGGGTTTTTGCCACGGCTGTAGAGATAAGTGCTGTACTCATCCTGCAAAGCACTGCGCATGTCTGCAACGGTATTAAAAATAAAATTGCTGGTCTGTATTATTGGGGGAGCAACAGCGTTAAAATAATTTTCTCTGTCTTCGCCAAGCTCGTTTATGATGTAGGATATATCCATGATAATTAATTTTTTTTTAATTTAACTACTTTGGAAATTACGAAATCATCTTCCTCTTTTTCAATCTATCTACTAAAAAGTACAGCCCCGTAAATGCTGCAAGTATGGTTAACCCCGTAAGCCCTGTAAATGGTTTATCTATAAAAATAATGACAAAAACAAAAGTATAAGCAGCCATAAATACCAATGGCATTATTGGAAAAAATTTCATTTTATAAATACCGGTACCATCTAAATGTGCAGTATTTCTTCTCAATTTAAAAATAGTTGCTGCAGATAATACCATCCCAAAACAGTCGAGAAAAATGGTGAAGCTTAATATTTCATCAAAAGTTTTTGCCCAAAAAACAATGAGCACACAAAGGCTTGCAAATACACTGAGCGATGTAAAAAGCACATTGGTAGTTATGTGCCTTTTACCGAAAGCCTTAGGTAGCATGCCTTCCGCACTCATGGCCTGCATCACCCTGGGGTTTGCCATTAACAATACATTTACATAAGCCAGAACACTTAAAAAAAGTAGCACGGAAAGTATTTTACCGGCAGCAGTTCCAAATAGATGTCCGGCCATAATTGCTGCTATATTGGTAGATGTTTTAAGTGTATTAAAACCGATTACTTTGTAATAAGCATAATTTACAGAAAGGTATAAAACGATAATGATGAGTAACCCCGCAATAATACCTCGTGGAATATTTTTAGAAGGATTGTTTACCTCTTCACCGAAATTGATGGACTGCTGGTAACCGCCATAAGTAAAGCTTACAGCCACAAGCCCTAATCCAAATGCTTTAATGTATTCCCGCAGCAAGGGGCTGGCAATTGTGTTTGAAACCACACTGATTTCATGTGCACCGGTATAAAAAAAGATGGGTAAAATGAGTAACAGCACAAGACCGATTTTAATAAGGGTCAACACATTTTGTGTGCGTGCACTCATTTTTAAACCAGCCAGATTTACAGCATAAAAAATAATGATAGATGATATGGCAATAATAATTTGCACCTGCTGCGCATTGGCTGCATTTGGCATTACCACTTTTATAATATACTCCGCACCAATAAGTGCCACACCCGCAAGCGAGGCAGCATTGGATATTAAAATAATGCAGTTAACAGCAAATGCAATAGATGGGTGATAAGCGTAAGAAAAAATGCGGTAATAACCACCCGTAACCGGGAACCTGCTACCAATTTCTGCATAAGTTAGTGCACCGCAAATGGCAATGATGCCACCGGTTATCCAAATTAAAAAAAACATAAACGGTGAGGGAGATGTAGCCGCAACATTAGCCGGTGTGCGAAAAATTCCCATGCCTATAACAAGACTCACCATGATCATAGTAAAATCGAAAAGATTTAGTTTTGATTTGCTCATAATTTGAAGATAGATTTATTAATGGATAATTGCCTTTGTGGAATAAATAAAATAACAAGAGGAAAAACTTTTTTTGTAAAAAAACTTTATAAAGTATAAGAACAAAAAATTTAAAAAGATGCCGGTTAAAATTAGTGCCCGTTTTCAACCCTTATTAAATGAGCTGGTAAAAAGTTATTATTTTCTTGGTAAAGTATTTGAAACTAAATTATGAGTGTGGCATTATTGCCTATGCTTAAAATACATCAACCCCAAATAGTATTAACCTCCATGAGTAAAAAGTTTTACATTTTTATGTTGTCTCTAATTTCTGTTACAACCTGTTCTGCACAGTTTAAATATACCGTATCTGTAAAAACCCCCAAAGGACTGCCAATTTCAGGGGTATCAATAAAAGGGAAAAACCTTTTATACCCGGGCATTACAGATACCGCAGGAATATATTTATTTGAAACCAATCAGGATTCAATGCTATTGACATTTTCATTAACAGGCTATAACACTGAAACAGAAATTGCAAAACCAAATATAATTTTACATGTCATTTTAAAAAACGAGGCAATTTTTGAGGATGAGATCAATGTAAATGTTTACGCCAAAAAAACGACAATTACAGATGCCGCAGCACCAGTGTCCATATTGAATACGGCTTCTTTAAACAGATCAGATCAAACATCTTTTGTATCTGCAGTAAATACGGTAGCAGGTCTAAAAATGGACGAGCGCAGCCCAGGTAGTTATAGAATAAGCATCCGTGGAAATTTACTGCGTTCCGCCTTTGGAGTAAGAAATGTAAAAGTTTACCTCAATGGCATCCAATTTACAGATGCAAGCGGTAACACTTATTTTAATTCTCTTGCAGTAAACAGTATAAATAAAATACAGCTTATTAAGGGCCCAGGTGGTAGCATGTACGGCGCTGGTACAGGAGGTGTTATGTTGCTTGAAAATGATGCGGAAAAAATTAACCGCTCGCTGCAAATAATTAGCGGCCAATATGGATTATTTGATGCCTCAGCATTGTATAATATTAATAACGATAAAACCAAACAGGGTATAGCATTATCGCACCAGAAAAGTAAGGGATACAGAGAACATACTGAAATGAGAAGAGATGTATTTAGTTATGCAATTACCCATTCTCTAAACAAAAAAAATATAATAAATGCCAATATTATTTACAGTGATTTGTTTTATGAAACTCCCGGTGGACTTACTGCTGCTCAAGTTGCAGTAAATCCAAGAAAAGCAAGGCCCGCAGTAGGAATTTTTAGAGGATCAGTAGATCAGAAAGCAGCTATATATCTGAAGCATTTTTACAGTTCTGTATCAGATGAGATTAAACTAAGCAGCTATTGGAAAAATATTACCGGGGCTTATCTTTCATTGGTTAAATTTAAAAATCCTGCAATAAGAAACTTTGAAGAGAAAAGGGAAATAGGTTCTGGGGGACGAAGTTTATTTGAATTTAATAAGGATAAATATTCTGCTGCATTTGGTGGAGAATTACAATACAGTTTTATCAATACATCAACATACGGAAACCGTCTTGGCATTAGAGATACACTTCAATATAATGACTACATAAAGGTTCGCCAGGTTAATATTTTTGCACAAGCCGGAATGAAGTTGCCGATGCGTTTTGAAATTACAGCAGGCATCAGTTATAACAATTTTTTTTATGGCTTTAATCGTAAAACGCTTCCGACAGAAACCGCAACAAGCAATTTCACACCTCAATTTATTCCACGTATCTCGCTCCTTAAAAAAGTAGCTGATAATGCGTCTGTATATTTATCTTATGGCAAAGGTTATTCTCCTCCAACAATCGATGAGATTCATGCAAGCAATGGTGAATTTAATGGGATGCTTAATGCAGAAAGCGGAACCAATTATGAAATAGGTTTTAAATCTAATTTTTATAAAAAAGTTTTAAGTGTAGATATTTCTTATTATTTATTTCGTTTGCAAAATACGATCGTCAGCAGGCGAGATGCCAGTGGAGCTGAATTTTATTTAAATGCGGGCAATACAAAACAAACAGGTTTAGAATATTCGGTAACATATTTTCCTGTCAGCAATCCTCAGGGCTTTTTATCTAAATTAAAAATACAGGCATTATGTACAAACCTAAAAGCAAATTTTGGCGAATACCAGCAAGGAAATGTAAAATATACAGGCAATCAACTTACAGGAACTTCCCCTTTTATCTTTTCTTTGCTTGCTGATGTGCAAACTATCAACGGGATATATTCAAACATCACTTATACCTATACGGATAAGATTCCTGTAAATGATGCAAACACATTTTTTGCTCAAGCTTATAATCTTCTATTAATTAAAATTGGGTTAGAAAAGTATTTGACACAAAAAATTAAATATGATTTATTTGGAACCTGGGCAAAAGGTTTTAATAAAAATTACAGCTTAGGAAATGACCTCAATGCAGCGGGTAACCGGTTTTTTAATCCCTCAGCACCACAAGCATTTACAGTAGGCATTAAACTCAGTTCTGAGCATAAAAAATAAAAATTTATTTTTTATCAAATAGAAATTATTTCAATTGCGTAAAAGTCATTCCCTATTCTGCATAAGCTTTATAAAGATTAGGGGTTACCGGTAGGACTAAGTCTTATCAATTCACCATCTTTATAATCAGTAATAATCATTACAGCCCCATCAGCAGCCTGAATTACATCTATTACCCTCCGGTGAAGCCATATACGTTTTTCGGAAGTTACATTATTATCAGCAATCTTCAAGACTACCAAAGCCTCATAATTAAAACTTCCCATTAGCGCACTTCCATCCCACAGACGATATTGCAGATACCGTTTAAACTTCCTCATAAATAACCTTCTATATTTGCAAAAACCAAGAAGTATGTTTGAATTTGGACATATACTTATAAAAGAAATAATAACTGTAACGTTTACGCTGTTTGCGGTAATAGATATGCTGGGCAATGCGCCGGTTTTAATTTCGCTGAAAGCAAAAATGGGCGGTAAAATAAATAATGTTCAGGCTACGCTTGCATCTGGCTCGCTCATGATACTGTTTCTCTTTATAGGAAAGCAGTTTTTAAATCTTTTAGGACTTGATGTAAAGTCTTTTGCGGTAGCTGGTAGTATTGTGATATTTATTATTGGGCTGGAAATGGTACTGGGGCTTGATTTTTTTAAGGCAGAAAACAATGATAAAACCGGCAGTGTAGTGCCCATTGCTTTCCCACTTATAGCAGGAAGTGGTACACTTACAACGATCATGTCTTTAAAAGCCAATTACGATGATATAAATATTTTACTGGGTATACTTGTAAACTGCGCAATTATATTTTTGGTGCTGGGCTCTTTAAAATGGATAGAGCGTGCACTTGGACCTAATGGATTACTGGTGGTAAGAAAGTTTTTTGGCGTTATCTTGCTAGCTATAGCAGTAAAAATATTCGGAACCAATATTGTAAATTTTGGAAAATAAAACTCTGTGATTTAAATAAATCGATACCCGTTTTTTATCTTTGAATCATAGAATCGGCTTCGTAGTGCAATGCCCTCCCGGCTGAATACCGTTCGGACGGGGATAATATAAGAGTTGCTGATTTGTTTTTTTATGGCTTCGTAGTACAATGGATAGTATAAGAGCCTCCGAAGCTCCAGATCCAAGTTCGATTCTTGGCGAGGTCACTATAAAATTTATATATGTTCTATGCTTATGTTTTAAAAAGTATTATCAAAGATTATTTACACAAGGGGCATTTTGAAAATTTAGAAAAAAGAATTTTATAATATAACTCAGGTATGACAACTCCTATCAAGCATTACATACCTTTTCAATTAATTTATTTTGAAGAATTTAAACTAGGAGTAGATGCAATAAAAAAAGAAAAATATTTTAAAACATCTGCTGGACGTAAATTCTTAAAAGATAAAATTATTTTGTAGTACAATGCCCGCCGGGCTGAACGCCGTTCGGACGGGGAAAGTATAAGAGCCTCCGAAGCTCCAGATCCAGGTTCCCTGCCCGAAAACTTTGCAGGCAGGGATTTTTGGCGAGGCAACCAAAACCCAACAGTAATATTGGTTTTTTTAAAAATTTTAATAATAAATTAATTCCTCATTTTCTGTATAGGAAAAATTGAATTAGATAAAAAGCTGACAGCAGGTATTTATTGATTGTGTCGTTTATTTTCCAGTTTTAAAAACTCTTATTTTAAATTCTACATAGACCCTCCTTCAACTAAAATAGAGTCTGCTGCAATTTCCTGTATAAACGTACTGCCATTTAAACAAGCAAGCATACTTGAAAATGCAAGTTTTCCAAGTTTGTAACCGCTTGTTTCTACGTAAGTAATTTCAGGATAATATAATTTTGGGATATACCCGTTGCTGATGGCTATAATCGATAAATCGTAAGGAATATTCAACCTTTTTTTCAGGACAGATTTCATAACACCTGTAAGAATTTCATCGCTCATACAAAAAATTGCATCGGGCTTTTTCAATAGTAGTTTATCTGCCATATTTTCTGCCTCCAATGAACTTGAAACATGCAAAATTTTAAGTTTAATTTCTTCAGAATTTTCATTGCAGGTTTGTTTAAAAGCAGCAACTCTTTTTTTGGTAATTGATAAATTTTCATTTCCAAAAAAGGCTAGAATATTTTTTTTATTTTTTGAAAGAATTGCTTTTGCAGCCAATGTAGCAGCAAGGGTATCTCCTACAGTAACTTTATTAAAATTGCCTTCCTCAGGTACTTTGTCAAAAAAAATAACAGGTATATTCAGTTCTTTTAACTTTGAATAGGCTTCGTAATTTTTGGTATCAGTTGAAAGGCATGAAAAAAGGCCTGTAATTCTGTTTTGCCTACACAGTTTAATATTTTGAATTTCTGCATCGGTTTTGTCACCTGATTGCAGAATCATAAGGGAATAATTATTTTTTCTGCTTTCTTCTTCCACAGCAGCAATGAAGGAATCGTAAAAATAATTTGATATGGATGGCACTATAATACCGAATACATTATTGCTTTTGTTTCTTAAATGAATGGCGTTTACATTAGGCTCATATTCAAGCGCATTAGCCAATTCCACTATTTTTTGTTTTGTTTTGTCGGAAATATCAGGATGGTTTTTTAATGCCCTGGAAATAGTAGAAATACTTAATCCAAGAACTTCCGCAATTTTTTTTAAAGTGGTTGAAGTCATGGAACGATTTAAATGAGTTTATACAATTTTTACACAACAAACGTTTGCGGCAATGCTTTCGCAAATCTTCGCGGAAACATAAAAAAATTTTATTGAAAGTTAATTCTTTATTAAATAACTTTAGTTTGTAATTTTAATCAAAATTTTATTGTTTTTCTTAACCTGAATGCAATAAATGATTTTTATTTAAAACCTGAATTGAAAGAAATATCTAACCTGATTTTAAAATTAACTAAAAACCAAACGATTATGCTTCTTATTCTAATGAGAAAAACAGTAATGTGTTTACTGGTCATCCTCGGGTGTTCAAGCTTCGGCTTTGCACAATCCACCGTTACTGGCACCGTAACAGATAAAAAAGGAGAGCCTCAATCCGGCGTATCCGTTACAGTTAGAGGTACCAAAAATGCCACTGCCACAGATTCCAAAGGAAATTATACCCTTAATAATGTGGCTACTGATGCAGTATTGGTATTCAGCGGTGCAGGTATAACAAATCATCAGGAAGGTGTACGTGGTAAAACATCAATCAACGCAGAAATAGAAACTGCTGCCAGCAACTTGAGTGAAGTCGTTGTAATTGGTTATGGAGCTGTTAAGAAAAAAGATCTTACAGGTGCGGTAACTTCCGTACAGGCAAGAGATTTTAACAAAGGAACGTACACTTCTGCCGATCAGTTGATACAAGGTAAGGTCGCAGGTGTGCAAATGCTAAATAATAGTGGACAGCCAGGTGGAGCTGCTACTGTTAAAATTAGGGGTAGTTCTTCAATTTCAGGAGCAGGACAACCATTGTACGTTGTTGACGGTGTTCAACTAGATAACCGTTCACCGAGACCTGGTATTGGGGATTTGGGATTAGGAGGCGGTAACCCAGGAAGTAATCCATTAAATTTTATTAATCCATCTGATATTGCATCAATAGATGTGTTAAAAGATGCATCTGCTACAGCAATTTATGGTTCTCGTGCGGCATATGGAGTGGTTTTAATAACTACCAAAAAAGGTAAATCTGGGCAAACCAAAATAGATTTTAGTGCCTCTACAGGTGTTGCCAAAATTGCAAAGAGAATCAAAATTTTAACAGGCCCTGAATATGTGCAGGCATTGGCTTATTATGGTCTTCCCAACTCAATTTCTACAAATGCAACACCTACAAATAATAAGGGGGACAATGTAAATGCTTTAGATGCTATTTTAAGAACCGCCCAAGTTCAAAATTATAGTGTGGGAATTAGCGGGGGTGGAGAAAATGGAAGATTCCGTCTATCACTTGGGTCTTTGAAACAAGATGGTATTATTAAAAAATCAGGAATCGAAAAGTACACAGCGAACTTTAGTGCAAACCTTAGATTTTTAGAAAGTAAAAAATTCGGTTTGGATATAAATATTATTCCTAGCCAATACATAGAAAATATTGCACCTATTACGAATGATGCGGGCGCTGCGGGAAGTCTTATTGGCCAGGCACTGCAATGGAATCCCACAAAGGCGTTGAAAATTGGTGACTCTATAGTAAACATTGGAGGTAATTCTGTTTACAATCCACTTGGTGTTTCTGAAGCTTTTAATGACAAATCTAAAGTAACAACTATCCTTGCAAGTATTGCCCCTTCATATAAGTTTACAGATTGGTTAGAATATAAATTTCAATACAGTATTAATTACGCCTCAGGTAACCGCAGAACAAGCAGAAATTCAAATATAAATGTAGATGCAAGGTTCAATGGCACCACAGGTGTTGGTTTTGCTGCAATAGGTAATAATGAATTAATCACATCTCAACTTACTCACACTTTAAATTTTGATAAAAGAATAGCTGCAGATTTAAACCTTAATGCTGTGGTTGGTTTCGAATATCAAAAACTTCAAAATAAAGGAAATGCTGCAAGCAGTGAAGGCCCGAACGTATTTGGAGGATTTGGACAGTATGGTTTAGATTACACAAATTATATACAATTTGGTAATCCGGCTAACAGATCTGTCAGTTCTTTTGCAGATCCAAAAGTAGAACTTCAATCTTATTTTGCAAGAACAGCTTTCAATTATAAAGATAAGTATCTTGTTACAGCTACCATAAGAAGAGATGGATCTTCAAAATTTGGTATAAACAACAAATATGGTAATTTTCCTTCTTTTGGAGCAGGTTGGAATATTAGTAAAGAAGATTTCTTTAAAGTTGCTTTTATCAACAGTTTAAAAATAAGAGGCGGTTGGGGTAAAACAGGAAATCAGGAATTTCCTGCTGGGGTTGCGGCTGATAGATATCAACTTCAAACAAATGGCCAAACAACCTTAGTAAATAACCGTAATCCTGATTTAAAATGGCAATCAGATCGTCAATATAATATCGGTCTTGATGCATCTCTTCTGAAAAACAAAATAAATTTAACGGTTGATTACTTTAATAAGTTGACAACAGGATTGCTATATCCAACTGTACCTGCTGCACCTGCTCAAGGTGGAGCACCAACGTGGAAAAATATAGATGGAAAAATAGAAAATAAGGGGGTTGAATTTTCCATAAATAGTAACATTATCGATAAAAAAGATTTTAGTTTTGATTTGGGTTTCAATACGAGTTTTATTCAAAATAACGTTTCTGAGTTGAAAACATCTATTCCCACCGGTGCGCTACATGGACAAGGTATAACTGGAACAACAGTTGAAGTTATACAAAATGGCTTACCATTAAATGCATTTTTTACAAGAGAATTTAAGGGATTCGATGCTAGCGGAATAGCGGTTTACACTGATAAAGGAAACTCAAATGTTTACATTGGTAGCCCAAACCCAAAAACAATATTAGGAGTAAGTTCTACAATCCGTTATAAAATGTTGACTTTTACAGCGAATTTAAATGGTGCTTTTGGTCAGAAAATTTATAATAATACTTTAAATAATGTAATAAACGTAGGTAGTATTCAAGGTGGTAAAAATATTGCTAATTCTGTGTTTACAAATTCTGTAAAAGAATCTTTTGCAAATCCGGTGACAGCATCATCGCGTTTTATTGAAAACGGAAGTTATATGAAACTTGCAAATGCAACGTTATCCTATAATCTTGGAACAATAGCTAGAACAATAAGGGGTGCCAACGTGTTCATTACAGGTCAGAACCTGCTTACTTTCACGAAATTTACGGGATTTGATCCGGAAGTGAATGTTGACAAGAATGTAAATGGAGTTCCTTCAGCAGGCATTGAATATACACCATATCCATCTGCGAGAACAATAACTTTCGGTATAAACTTCTCATTATAAAAATAAAAAAATACAAAATATGAAATATATTAAATTCGTACTATTCACATCTTTAGCCATACTGTTTTTCAGTTGTACTAAGCTAGATGAGAAGTTACTCGAGAGCACAACGAGCGTGAATTCTACAGGTGGAGGTGGAGGATCTCTTCCTGCATTATTGAAAGGTGTATACAGTTCTATGCAGACTACTTACCAAGATCAGGGAAATATCTATGCATTAGAAGAAATGACAACAGATGCCCTAATAGGTCCAACAAGAGGACCCGATTGGGATGATAATGGGGCTTGGCGTGTATTACATGCACATAGATGGGATGGAGAAAATGTTCATATAAAAGATGTTTTTAATCAATTACTAACTACTGTTTTCCTTGCGACAGATTACCTACGTTTTGATGCCTCATCACCTGCTGCATCTGAAGCAAGATATATTAGGGCATTTTCAAATTTCCTTGTTTTAGATGGTTGGAACCAAGTTCCATATCGTGAGCCAGGCGAATCAACGCTACAACCTTCAAAAGTTCGGAAAGGATTAGAAGCTTTGGATTATATAATAAGTGAATTAAACGCAGTATTACCTTTATTACCTGCAGGGGGAGGAATAAATAAAGGCAAAGCAAACAGAGACGGAGCTAGAGTTCTTTTGATGAAATGCTATTTGAATAGAGGTGTTTATACAAACAGGACGGCACCTGCGTTTTCTCCTGCTGATATGAATCAAGTTATTACTCTTGCTGATCAAATTATTACCAGCGGTACTTATACTTACAGCACTAATTACTTTGATAATTTTGCTCCTGCCAACACTATAATTGGCAAGGAAAATATTTGGGTTCAGGAGAATGTAGTGGGCGTATCCGGTAGTACAGGTTCAACAGTTAGATCACGTTGGCACTCAGGTATGCATTACAATCAAAATCCGGGCGGGTGGAATGGATTTACAACTTTATCTGACTATTACAATAAATTTGAAGCCTCTGATAAGAGAAGAGGTGTAGCTTATGTGACTCCCGGTGCAGCTAATCCTGGAAACAGAGTAAATGTTGGATTTTTGATCGGACAACAATATGATTTTAATACCGATGCTCCATTAACTGATAGATCAGGTGCTCCACTTGTTTTTACCCCTGCAGTAAGTTTAATCGAAATCGGAACTAACCTAGAAAGAACTGGTATCAGAGCATACAAGTATCCTATTGATTATGCAAATGATGGTTCCGGGAATATTGATAATGATTATGTGTTCTTTAGACTGGGAGATGTTTTATTAATGAAAGCTGAGGCGATTTTGAGGGGCGGTACGGCTACTTCTGCAGGTTCATATGGTAGCACAGGCTTGGATATTGTAAATAATTTAAGAGTAAACAGAGGCGCTTCTGCACTTGGTAGTTTAACGCTAGATAATTTAATTGATGAGAGGGCAAGGGAAATGTATTTAGAGAGCTGGAGAAGACAAGATTTAATCCGCTTTGGTAAATTCTTACAGCCATTTCAAGAAAAAACTGACGTAAGCGATCCTAAATATTTGTTGTTTGCTATTCCGAATCCACAATTGGCTGCAAACCCAAATCTTACCCGCAACCCAGGCTATTAACTTAATCTAGTAAAATATAATAATGAGGTCATTAACTTGACCTCTTTTTTTATGCCATTAATACTTGAAATTTTATTTAGATGCTATAAAATGATTAAGTTTACAACACAACGAACTGTAATAAAATTTACCCCGCCACAACTGCTTTCCTCAATGAAATATGTTTTTTCCTTACTTACAATAGTCTTTTTTCTTTTTTCCTGCACAAAAAAAAAGGATCCCCCGCTTTTTGAATTACAGGAACATACCGGTATTGAGTTCAATAATAAAATTGTTGATGGGCCGCTGGAAAACAGTTTTCTGTTTCGTAATTTTTACAACGGTGGCGGTGTAGCTATCGGTGATATTAACAATGACGGGCTTGCAGATGTAATGCTGACAAGCAATATGGGGGAAAACAAATTATACCTGAATAAAGGTGGGATGAAATTTGAGGATATTTCTACATCTAGTGGGCTAAAGCAGGACAGCATGTGGAGTACAGGAGTTACGTTTGTAGATATCAACAATGACGGCTGGTTAGATATTTACGTCTGCAACTCCGGCCACATGACAAACGGCAACAGAAAAAATAAATTATACATTAATAATCATACTACAACTTCTAACGGAAGTACAATTGTAACTTTTACAGAAAGTGCTGCACAATATGGGTTGGATATTTCTGCCTATTGCACTCAAGCATCTTTTTTTGATTATGATAATGATGGCGACCTGGATTGTTTTATGATCAACAATAGCCCCATGCCGGTAAATACATTAAACAATTCTAACCGTCGGGATTTAATAGATTCTGCATGGAATGTACCTGCATTTTTGAAAGGCGGTGGTGATCATTTGTACAGAAATGACGGCGGTCACTTTAAAGAGGTTACGCAACAGGCAGGCATACATGGCAGTCTTATCAGTTTTGGTTTAGGAGCTTCAATAGGTGATATTAACGGTGATGGCTATCCTGATATATACGTTGCAAATGATTCTTACGAAAGAGATTATTTATACATCAACCAAAAAAACGGCACGTTTAAAGACGATACGGAAAACTGTGTGCAGCATACAAGTTTTTCTTCTATGGGTGCAGATATGGGAGATATAAACAATGACGGATATCCTGAAATATTTACAACAGATATGCTACCCGAAGATGATTACCGTTTAAAAACACTGGGCGCATTTGATAATACAGATTTATACAACAGCAAAGTAAAATCGGGCTTCTATCACCAATACATGAAAAACTGTTTGCAGTTAAATAATAAAAACGGAACATTCTCAGATATTGCCAATTACAGTGGAGTATCTGCGACAGACTGGAGCTGGGGTGCAGTTTTTTTTGATGCTGATAACGACGGGTTCAACGATTTATATGTTTGCAATGGTGTAAATAGAGATGTAACGAATTTAGATTTTATGGATTTTTTTGCAAATGATGTGATGCAAAAAATGATTCTTACCGGTAAAAAAGAAGGAGTCGACGAAGTACTAAAAAACATTCCTAAAAACCCAAAGAAAAATAAAGTATACCGTAATAAAGGTAATTTACAGTTTGAAGACGCCGGAGAAGCATGGGGCTTTACACAGCCATCTTTTAGTAATGGTACAGCATATGGCGATCTTGACAATGACGGCGATCTGGATTTGATTGTTAACAATATCAACGGGCCCGTGTTTGTTTATAAAAACAACAGCAGGGAAATAAATAAAAATCATTTTATAGGGATAAAGCTGATAGGAAATGAGAAGAATACATTTGCAATAGGAAGTAAAATAAATGTGTATGTGGGTAATGAGATTTTAAGCAAAGAGATTATTCCAAGTCGTGGCTTTCAATCTTCAGTAGATTATAAGCAGATAATAGGCTTAGGAAAAAGAACAAAAATAGATTCTTTAATAGTAACCTGGCCCAACAGGAAAACATCCGTCTTTTACAACCCTTCCATGGATACGGTTTTTGTTTTGAAGCAACCTTTAGCAGTTTTAAATATTCCTGAGCCTTTCCGCATAACATCTGCCATACCCACTTTATTTACCTTATGGCAAAGCAATTTTGACAAGCATGTGGAAGATGATAATGTAGATTTTTATTATGAAAGAAATATCCCTGAAATGCTTTCCAGAGAAGGACCTAAAACGGCCGTAGCAGATGTAAACGGAGATGGTTTGGATGATATTTATGTAGGCGGTACAGCACTACATCCCGGACAACTATATATTCAGCAAAGCAATGGAACTTTTGTAAAAAAAGATGAGCCCGGCTTTAAACAATTTTTAGATTTTGAAGATAATGCTGTTTTGTTTTTTGATGCTGATCATGATGGAGATATGGATCTTTTTATAGGATCCGGCGGTAATAAAAATCAACCCGGAGGTAGGGAGTTACAAAACCGTTTATTTATAAATGATGGAAAAGGAAATTTTGTAATTGATGTGGCTGCCTTTCCATCTAACGACATGAATATTGGTGCTGTTGCAGCTTACGATTTTAATAATGATGGCTATGAAGATCTGTTTGTTGGTGGAAGAAATGTACCAAGGCAATATGGTGTGGCACCACAAAGTTATTTATATTTGAATGATGGTAAAGGACATTTTAAAGATATAGCGGCTGCAAAAAATCCTGATATTTCTCATCTAGGAATGATTACAGGTGCCGTGTGGGCAGATGTGGTGGGCGATGCAAAAAAAGAATTGATTGTAACAGGAGAATGGATGACGCCGCATGTTTATTCTTTTAACGGGGATCATTTTATTGAAAACAAAACTATTCTTACTTCCCTCTTTGGTTTATGGCAAACTGTAGTGGCTACTGATATAAACGGAGATGGCAGGCAGGATCTGATATTTGGCAATATTGGCGAAAATTTTTATCTGCATCCAAATTTTGAAAAACCGGTAAAGCTTTGGATTGGCGACTTTAATCAAAATGCTACAACAGATAAAATACTTACTTATACTATTGATGGCACCGATAAACCTGTATTTCTAAAAAAAGAATTAACGGATCAGTTTCCTGGATTAAAGAAACAAAACCTGAAACATGCAGATTATGCAACCAAAACAATTCAGCAGTTATTTAAAAAAGAATTGCTTGAAAAAGCAGTTGTAAAAACATTTAATTATTGCAGCTCTATCATTGCGATAAACAACGGCAAAGGAAATTTTGTTATTCAAAAATTACCAGTGCGGCTTCAGTTATCCTCCGTAAATACCATACAGATAACTGATATCAATAATGATGGAAAGCCCGACATTATTGCGGGCGGAAATAATTTTAATTTTCCGCCGCAGTTCGGACGATTAGATGCAAGTTTTGGAGATGTGTTAATTAATAAAGGCAATGGCATGTTTGATTGGGTAAATCCTGCGGCATCCGGTATTAATTTACCCGGGCAAATCAAAGACATTAAAGAGATAAAAGGAAAAAATCAGCGTTATTTTATAATAACACAAAATGATAAAGCACCTGCTTTGTACAAACAGACAAAATAATTTTAAGTAACAGATTTCATTTTAATTTGAAAAGTTTGCATTTGAATAATTATTACAAAAGGGGTTTACCCATTTTACGCTGCGTTCTTGCATTTTTGTTGTTGGGATTTTTACATATAACATGTAGGCAAAAAGTTATTGCAGAAGATCCATTATTTAGCTTGTTAGATAAAAGCGGTATAAACTTTACCAATACTGTCATTGATTCTAAAAAAGACAACAGTTTTGATTACCGTAATTTTTATAATGGTGGTGGTGTTGCCATAGGTGATATAAACAATGATGGCCTTGCAGATGTAATATTAACAAGCAACATGGGGAGCAATAAATTATTTCTCAATAATGGAAATATGAAATTTGAAGATATTACAGGCTCATCGGGCATGAAACAGGATAGTATGTGGAGCACAGGTGTTACAATGGTAGATATTAATGGAGATGGCTGGCTTGACATCTACGTGTGTAATTCCGGCCATATAAATGATGGTAACAGAAAAAATAAATTATACATTAATAACCACGACCTGAGTTTTACAGAATCTGCAGCAGCATATGGTTTAGATGTGTCCGGATATTGTACGCAGGCTTCCTTTTTTGACTATGATAATGATGGAGACCTCGATTGTATTATCATCAACAACAGCCCTGTACCGTTTGGTTCTCTTAATTATTCAAATATGAGAGATGTAGATATTTCTAAATGGAATGTGGCCGAAAATTTAAAAGGTGGAGGTAACCATTTATATAAAAATAACAATGGTCATTTTACAGAAGTTACAAAAGAAGCCGGTTTACATACCGGATTATTAAGTTTTGGATTAGGTGTTTCTGTAGGCGATATAAACAATGATGGCTATCCCGATATTTATGTTGGTAACGATTTTATTGAGAAAGATTATTTATATATTAACCAGAAAAACGGAACATTTAAAGATATGCTTGAAGACTGTGTGCAGCAAACAAGCATGTCATCTATGAGCAGTGACTTAGCAGATTTAAACAACGATGGCTTTCCTGAAATATTTACAACAGACATGCGACCTGAAGATGATTATCGTTTGAAGACAACAGGAACATTTGATAACTACGATTTGTACACAAGCAAACAAAAAGCAGGACTCTATCACCAGTTTGTAAAAAATGCTTTGCAGATAAATAATAAGAACGGAACTTTTTCTGAAGCTGCAAATTATACCGGTATGTCATCAACCGATTGGAGCTGGGGCGCATTGATGTTTGATGCAGACAATGATGGACTGAACGATGTATTTGTATGTAATGGCATTAATAAAGACCTGGGCAACCTAGATTTTCTTGATTTTTTATACAACGATATGTATAAACAGATTCAGGAAACAGGAAAAAAGGAAGAGATAAATGACCTGCTAAAACGTTTGCCTGTAACACCATTGCCCAATAGGGTATTTAAAAATAATGGCAACTTTCAATTTACTGATGTGGGTAATAAATGGGGATTTAGTAAACCGAGTTTTAGCAACAGCATTGCTTATGGTGATCTGGATAATGACGGTGATCTTGACATAGTAATAAACAACGAAAACCAGCCCGCATTTATTTATCAAAATAACAGTAGGCAGCAAAATAAAAATAATTACATAGGTATAAATTTAAAAGGAAAAGAAAAAAACAGTTTTGCTGTAGGTAGTAAAATAAAAATTTTTATTGGCAGTGAAATATTTTACAGGGAAGTTATTCCCTCCAGGGGCTTTCAGTCGTCGGTAGATTATAAACAGATTATTGGATTAGGCAAAAACACTGTTGTAGATTCTATGCTCATCATTTGGCCGGACAGAACATTTACAAAGGTTGATAAACCTGCAATAAATATTGTGCACCAAATATCCCAGCCTTTGCAAAAAGGAACTGTTTATTCTGATAAAACAAATCCAAAAGAAAATTTATTAATTCCTGTAAAAAACAATTTTGATAAACATAAAGAAGACGATTTTGTAGATTATTACAACGAAAGAAATTTGCCTGAAATACTTTCGCAGGAAGGACCACATATTGCAAAAGCAGATGTAAACGGCGATGGCTTGGAAGATATTTACATTGGCGGTGCAAAAGGACAGCCAGGGCAATTGTATCTTCAGACCCCAACCGGATTTGTAAAAAAAGAAGAACCTATTTTTAAACAATACGCAGATTTTGAAGATGTAGCTGTTACATTTTTTGATTGTGATGGCGATGGTGATATGGATTTATTTATAGGTGCGGGAGGTAACAATGTAAAGCCTAATGAAAGGCAACTTCAGCACAGGTTATACAAAAATGACGGCAAAGGAAATTTTGAAATTGATACAAAAGCTTTTCCAAACAACGACATGAACATTGCAGTAGCGGTGGCTTATGATTTTGATGGTGACGGCGATCTTGATCTTTTTGTTGGCGCCAGAAGTGTTCCGTTTAATTACGGTGTTTCGCCACAGAGTTATTTATATATCAATGATGGGAAAGGACATTTTACTGACGAAACAAACAAGTTGAGCAATGATATTGCCTCATTAGGAATGGTAACGGGTGCCGTGTGGGCCGATGTGGTAGGTGATAATAAAAAAGAACTAATTGTAGTGGGTGAATGGATGACACCCAGAATTTTTTCATATGAAACCAAAAAATTTGTAGAAATAAAAAATACAAACCTTAATAATCTGTATGGTTGGTGGCAAACGGTTACATCGGCAGATTTAAATGCTGATGGAAAAGAAGACCTGATTTTGGGAAACATAGGGGAGAATTTTTATTTAAAACCTGACGAAAAAAATCCAGTAAAAATATGGCTTACGGATTTTGACAAAAGTGGGACTACACAGCAGTTTATTACAAGAACAATAGCCGAGAAAAACATGCCTGTATTCTTAAGGAAGGATATTACAGAACAGTTTCCTTACTTAAAAAAGAACAATTTAAAAAACAGTGAATTTGCCCCAAAATCAATCGAGCAATTGTTTGCAAAAGATATTATTGATAAGGCTGTAATAAAAAAATTTAATTACTGCAGCTCTGTTGTTGCTGTCAATAATGGGAACGGAACTTTTACAATAAAAAAATTACCGTTACAAGCCCAGCTTTCCAATATAAATGCTATTTGTGTTGCAGATATAAACAATGACAATAAACCTGATTTAATTATTGGTGGTAACAAATTTGGTTTCCCCCCGCAATTTGGACGGTTAGATGCAAGTTTTGGAGACATTTTAATCAACAATGGCCAAGCTGATTTTACCGTATTACCCCCAACTGTTTCCGGGTTAAATATAACAGGCGAAATAAAAGACATCATAACAATAAAGGGCGGTGATAAAAAATATTTGATGGCTGTGCGCAACAATGATTTCCCGGTTTTGTTTCAACTAAAAAAATAATGCTTGTGAAGAATTTAAATACAACGTGGATAGGTTTTGTGCTGTTTTTTTTTACTTTGACGGGTTGTAAATCCAAACCTAAAGATCCTCCACTTTTTGTTACGCTTGATAACACAAAGACAGGTCTTGATTTTACCAATAACCTTACTTACAACAAAGATTTTAATCTTTTTAAGTATATGTATTTTTATAACGGGGGAGGTGTGGGAGCAGGCGATTTTAATAATGACGGTAAAATAGATTTGTTTTTTGCATCTAATCAGCATCAAAACAAAATGTATTTAAACAAAGGGGGTTTAAAGTTTACAGATGTTACAAAAGAAGCAGGAATTCCTGATGATGGCGGTTGGAGTACGGGAGTATCTGTGGTTGATATTAACAATGATGGGCTGCTGGATATTTATGTTTGCAGGGTAGGCAAATATGAAACATTGAACAGCAAAAACCAGCTACTTATTTGTAAAGGCATTGATAAAGATGGCGTGCCTTTTTACAAAGATGAGGCGGCGCAATACGGTTTGGATTTTTCAGGGTTTAGCACACAGGCAGCTTTTTTTGATTATGACAACGATGGTGATCTTGATATGTTTTTATTAAATCATTCTGTTCATCAAAACGGAACATTTAAACCAAGAGCAGAATTTCTTGGTACATACAGTGATTTATCTGGTGACAGAATTTACAGGAATGATGGTAACGGGCATTTTACAGAAGTTACAAAAGAAACCGGCATACAAAGTACTGCTATTGGTTATGGCCTGGGAGTTTGCATAGCAGATATAAATCTTGATGGTTATCCTGATATTTATATTGGAAACGACTTTCATGAAAATGATTATCTGTATATCAACCAAAAAGACGGAACTTTTAAAGAAGAAGGCGAGCATCGAATGATGCACACCAGCCAGTACTCCATGGGCGTAGATGTGGCAGATATAAATAATGATGCGTTTCCGGAAATTATTTCAATGGATATGCTACCTGCAGATCCCTACATTTTAAAAAGATCTCTCGGAGAAGATTCCTATGATATTTTTAATTTTAAAATAGCCAGTGGATATTCCCATCAGTATACAAGAAATAATTTGCAATACAACAGACGCAACGGTATGTTTAGCGAAGTGGGTTTGTATGCAGGCGTAGCAGCTACTGACTGGTCTTGGGCTGCGCTCTTTACAGATTTTGATAATGATGGGTTTAAAGATCTTTTTATTTCCAACGGCATTCCAAAAAGGATGAATGATATTGACTACATCAATTTTATTTCCAACGGAGAAGTGCAGCAAAAAATTCATGAAAATAATATGGATGATAAAGACCTAACATTAATAAACAAATTTCCTGAAATAAAGCTGCCAAATAAATTTTACAAAAATAATGGCAATCTTACTTTTACCGATGAAGAAAACCGAATAGAAAATAATCCGCTTACATTTTCCAACGGCAGTATTTATGCAGACCTTGATAATGATGGCGATGAAGATATTGTAACAAGCAATATTAATGGTGCAGCATTGATTTATGAAAACAGGCAAAGCCAAAAAAACAAACCATCTTCAGTTACAATAAACTTAAAAGGAACCCCAAACAATTTACATGCACTTGGCGCTAAAATAATTGTATACGCAAACAAAACAGAAGTGCGTACTTATGAAAAATTTCCCGTTAGAGGATTTTTAAGTAGTATGGAAACCCCTCTTCTTTTAGGAATGGTCAATACCCGTGTTGATTCTGCTTTAATTATTTGGCCGGACAACAGCTACCAGAATATTGGAACATTGAATGACAGAATAAAAGTTTTAAATGTTGAATACAGGCAGGGTCTACCCAAGTTTGATTACAGCAGGTTAACAGAAAGAGAAAAGAATGGAGCACTACCTATGGTTGACATTACTAAAGATGTAAACCTTCAATACCTACATCAAGAAAATCATTTTGTAGAATTTGACAGAGAATCTCTCATTCCAAGAATGTTTTCTACCGAAGGACCGGCACTTGTTGTGGGAGATTTAAATAAAGACGGCCTGGATGATATCTTTATTGGCAGCAGCCGCGATAAAAAAGCCGCTATTTTTTTACAGCAAAAAAACGGAAAGTTTATAAAAAGCACACAACCGGTTTTAGACAAAGACAGTGTTTACGAAAATACTGATGCCTGTTTTACGGATGTAAACAATGATGGAAATATAGATATCGTAATTGCCAGCGGAGGAAACGAATTTTATGGAAATGATTTTCATAATACACCAAGAGTATATTTAAATGATGGCAAAGCAAATTTTACAAAACTGGAAAATGCTTTTGGCAACCTTTATTTAACAGCCTCCTGTGTGGTGCCCTACGATTTTAATGGCGATGGATTTGTAGATCTTTTTATAGGAGGAAGAGCTGTACCTTTTGAATATGGCCAGGTGCCACAATCTTATTTATTGTTGAATGACAAAAAAGGAAAATTTATAAATGTTACCGATCAATATGCACCAGGCCTATCTAAAATTGGTTTTGTAACACAGGCGTTGTGGTATGATATAGATAAGGACGGCGATAAAGATTTATTACTGACGCAGGAATGGGGCGGCATAACAGCCTTTATAAATAACAATCACAAGTTTATAAAAAAAGTTTTATCGGATAAAAAGGGCTGGTGGAATTTTATATTGCCCGTAGATATAGACAATGATGGAGATGTAGATTTGATTGTAGGAAACCTGGGTACAAACAGCCGTTTAAAAGCCTCCGAAAGAGAGCCTGTAAAAATGTACTACAATGATTTTGACGGCAACGGAAAAAAAGAACAGTTGCTTACTTATTTTTTAAACGGAAAAGAAATTCCGTTTGCAAACAAAGCTGAACTGGAAAAGCAAATGCCTTCTGTAATGAAAAAGAAATTTTTATATGCTGAAGATTTTGCAAAAGCAAGTTTAAAAGATTTGTTTTCCCAAAAAAAACTTGATGAGGCTGCTGTATTCACTGCAGATTATTTTTCAAACGCTATTCTCATAAACAAAGGAAATTTACAGTTTGAAACAAAAGCATTGCCAATGGCTGCGCAATTCAGTTCGCTCAAAGATGCAGTAGTGGTAAATGCCAATAATGATGCATTACCCGATATATTAATTGGTGGAAATTTTTATGATAATAATATTGAAATGGGCAGATATGATGCTGATTACGGTACGATATTGATTAATAAAGGGAATGGTAATTTTAGTTGCGAAACTTTAAATGGCCTTCAGATAAAAGGACAGATTCGCCATATTAAACCAATTCTGATTGGTAAACAGCAGGCTTTTGTTGTTGCTAGAAACAGCGATAGCGCATTGGTAATAAAATTTTTAAATCAGCATTAATAAAATCTGCAAATAATTCAATCACATAATAGGATAATAAATTTTTGTTATCCATTTTGTGCTGTCTTTTTCTTTCTGCCTGTCAGTAACCATCGATTGAAAAGAAATTGCCGGAGATGTGAGATGGTAATCATCCATATACGATTCTAATATTTTTATACCTGCTTCAGCATTTCCGGAACCTCCTTTAATTTCTGAAATTAAAATTTTGCCTGCAACCATTTTCTTAATAATAAACCTTTCACTATTTTGAAAAGTTTTATTTATTGGGATGGCAACCATGGTTTTAAACAAATTGCTATCCTGTACCACATGCAGCATAGGTGGGTTGGTTTGCAAAGCAGCATTAGAAATTATGTATTTCTTTAAATCATTTACCAATTCATATACTTGCTCCACTGTTGGGTAAGCAGCAAATGTTTTCTTTGTAGAAATAAGCAGTGTATCTACTACCATACGATGTTCTATGTTTATGCCGTATACCTTTTTATCATTTTCCAAATGGTTTTTTAATGCGTTTAAAATTACATCAGCATTATTTTCTAATTTTTTTTTTGTGTAATAATTACGTATCCGGTTAAAAATATTTACTTGAGACTGTAATTCTGCTTCCCATTGAAATCCTACAGAATCTTTGCTGATGGAAACTACATTAATTAATGAGCGTATAAAACTACCGTTTGATTTAATTAAGATACTGTCTCCTGAAAACATTTTCCAGTTTACAGCATATTCAAAATTTTTATAAGGAAAAACACTGTCATTTGTGTTATTTATACTTTCAGGCCACCAGCTGTGCCAGTTTTTTTCATTCAACAAAAACCTCACTGCGCTATTGAGAGATGTCTGTGCATACATGGTTTTTTTAAAATGAATTTTAGCAGGAAAAAATAAATAAGAGCCTGCAATAAGAAGTGCAAAAAAAATAAAAAGCAGAAGCAACATTTTTTTCATAAAATATTAATAAGTACGTAAAGTACTTCAAACAGTTTTTAAATTAATAATTATTCGTCATTTTAAAGAGTAAACCGGTCATAATAATTTACATTTAATGATCTAAACATTGCTGTACATGAAAAAAATATTTTGCATTTTAAGCCTTTCTTTTATTTCCTTTATTTCTCTCTCGCAAAAAACAGATGTGTGGAAAATAGTGGCAGACAAAATAGATCCAAAAGATTATTATGGCGTTACCGTTGCCAATGGCGTGATAGGTATTGTGTCGTCTCCTAATCTTTTTAAATGTAAAGATGTTGTACTAAATGGTGCTTATGACCAGTATGGCCGTGGACGGGTAAGCAACTTTTTGCAGAGTTTTAATCTGGTAAATATGAATATGGATATTGATGGCAACCGTTTAGGCAATCCTGATGCCGTAAATATGAAACAAGTATTGGATATGAAACATGCAAGCATTACCACTACGTTTGACTATAGGGATAAAGCAACTATATCGTACACATATTATGCTTTAAGAAACTTACCCTACACTGTATTAGTTGATGTGGCTGTAACTGCAAAAAAAAATATAGAAATTATTCCTGCAAGTGTAATGGAAGCGCCGGATGCGCTAAAAGATGTACAGAATTATTACAATGAAATTGATAGGCCTCACACAAAATTAAGTTTGTTATCATCTACAGCAAAAAGCCCGACAGGCAAATTAACTTTTGCATCTTCTACCACTTTTTTATTTGATGAATTGCATGGCAATGAGCCACAGTTAATTCACGAAATGTGGGATAATAATATGCATCTTTCTAAATTTAAGAAAACACTAGCTGCCGGATCCACTTATCATTTTTCAATAGCAGGTTCTTCAATTACTACAGCGCAACATGATGATCCGTTAAATGAAGCAGAACGTTATGTTATTTACGCAAAACTACAGGGCACAAAAAAATTGTTACAGTTCCACAATGCTGCCTGGGATGAACTTTGGAAAAGTGATATTATTATTGAAGGAGATGATAACAGTCAGAGAGATGTGCATTCAGCTATGTACCATTTATATTCTTTTGTAAGGGAAGGAACTTCTTACAGTCCATCGCCAATGGGCTTAAGTGGGCTGGGTTATAACGGTCATGTTTTTTGGGATACAGAATTATGGATGTTCCCTGCAATGGTTGTGTTGCATCCCGAAATGGCAAAAAGTATGGTAGAATATCGTTTTGAAAGACTAAAGCAGGCACAACACAATGCATTTGCACATGGGTACAAAGGCGCAATGTATCCTTGGGAAAGTGCAGGTACGGGCAATGAAGAAACGCCGGTATGGGCATTAAGCGGACCTTTTGAACACCATATAACTGCTGATGTGGCCATTGCGGCATGGAACTATTTTGCTGTAACGCAGGATACAATGTGGCTAAAAGAAAAAGGCTTTCCTGTAATAAAAGCATGTGCAGATTTTTGGGTAAGCCGCGTTGAAAAAAATGGTCCGGGCAAATATGATATTAAAAACGTGGTGGCTGCTGATGAGTGGGCTGAAAACGTGGATAACAATGCATTTACAAATGCCGCCGCAAAAGCAAATTTGCAATATGCAATAATGGCTGCTAATATTTTACAAGTAAACCCAGATAATGATTGGGCAGATGTAGAAAAAAATATTCCGATCTTAAAATTGCCAAACGGTGTTACATCTGAACATGCAACTTATGTTGGCGAAAAAATTAAACAGACGGATGTTAATTTACTTTCTTACCCATTGAAAGAAATTACTGACCCTGCTCAAATAAAGAAGGACCTGGAATATTATGAAAGCCGAATTGGTGAAGGCTCTCCGGCCATGACCCACGCCATTTTTGCCATATTGTATGCAAGGGCCGGAAACAGCGTAAAAGCATTTAAAGCCTTTGAAGAAGCGCATATACCAAACAAAAAAAATCCGTTCGGTGTGTTATCAGAATCAGCAGGAGGTACCAATCCGTATTTTGCTACAGGTGCAGGCGGGTTTTTACAAACTGTGCTTTTCGGTTTTGGAGGGTTAGAAATTACTCCACGTGGAGTGGTTCAAATAAAATCTTCATTGCCAGCTCAGTGGAAAAGTTTAACTATCAGCGGAATTGGTTTGCAGCACAAAACTTTTACTGTAAAATGATGCTGAAGATTTCAACTTATTGAGTTAAAAAAACATATCTTACAAAGACAAAAATTACCAAAAATTGTGAAAGGCTTTGCTGCTGCAATAATATTGTTCATTTTATGTTTCAACTGGTTTGGATACAGTACTGTTGTATTTTTCATGCAGCAAAAAGCAGACGTGCAGCTGGAAGCTTCGTTGGATACAAAAAACATTAAAGAAAGCGAATTATTTGAAATAAAAATACCCCTTCATTTACCCTATCAAACTAACTGGGCAAATTATGAAAGATATGATGGTGAAGTTAAAATGGATGGAATCATTTACAAATATGTAAAAAGAAAAGTTACAGCCGATACGCTACATTTAATGTGCATAAGAAACACTAAAAAGATGGAGTATGAAAATGCAAAATCAGATTTTTACAAAGGTGCAAACGATCTTACTTCAAAAAACAATTCAAAAAAAACACCTTCCATAACAATTAAAAAAATAGTTGTTGATGCTGATAATGTTTTGTATTATATTGGTATCAAAGAAATAATATTGGGAGAAAATAATTATTATCCTTCCAAAGCTGTCAGCATTTCAAATGCTCATCTCATATCTCCAAAACAACCACCTGATGGGGCTTTAGCCTAACTAATTTTTCTTACATTTTCATATAATCGCTTACTCTTTTTAATACAAGAGATGTACATGCGTATTCTAAATAATTTTTACAATGAACAAAATATTGCTTTTTTGCATACCTGTTTTTTTATGGTGTAGTTGCAAAGAAAATAAAAGCTATGAAGCTATTTTTAACGATCCGATATTGTATTCAAAAACGGTTCATGAATTAAATACAGTTGTAATGGGAAATAATTTTACACCCATTGTAGCATCACGAAATTATTTGTATGCAAATGTTGCGGCTTATGAAGTAATAGCTGCCGGTTATCCAACAAAATACAAGTCTTTGGCTAAACAGCTTCATGGGTTAAATCCAATTGCAAAACCCTTAGCAGGCAAAAAAATTAGTTATGAATTTGCATCGCTGTTATCTTTCTGCAAATTGGGTGAAGCAGTCACATTTCCTGAAGGAAGTATGAGCGATTATGTAAATTTTCTTAAAAAAACAGCAAAAGATAATGGCATGTCTTCTGATATGTTTAATAATTCCATTGAGTATTCTGATACTGTTTCTGCTGCTATTTTAAGATGGTCAAAAAAAGATAACTATGCGCAAACCCGAAGTGCTGAAAGATATACAGTAAATGATATAGAAGGAAGATGGGTACCAACACCTCCTGCATACAGTTCGGCAATGGAGCCACACTGGAGTAAAATACGCACACTTGTTATGGATAGTTGCAACCAGTTTGAAGTACCGCCACCAATCCCATTTAATATTAAAGATACAACCGGTGCTTTTTACAAGCAGGTTATGGCTTCTAAATTTGCCATTGAAAATCTTACAGCCGAGCAAAAACACATGGCAGATTTTTGGGATGATAATCCATTTAAATTGAATGTATCGGGTCATTTAATGTATGGTACTAAAAAGTTTTCTCCTCCCGGGCACTGGATGAGTGTGATTGGTATTGCCTCTAAAACTGCAAAAGCAGATTATCCAACCACAGTATATGCGTTTGCTAAAACAAGCATTGCGTTATTTGAAGCTTTTATACAATGCTGGGGTGCAAAATATAAATACAATACTGCGAGGCCTGAAACGGTCATTAATAAATATCTTGATGCTGACTGGCAACCCTATTTGCAAACTCCGCCATTTCCTGAATACACCTGTGGACATTCAACCTGCTCATCGGCAGCGGCAGAAGCACTTACAAGTGTTTATGGCGATAACTTTCATTATAAGGATACATCCGAGTTAGAATTTGGAATTGCAAGCAGAAATTTCACATCTTTTCGTGCAGCTGCAGAAGAAAATAACTGGGCCAGGTTTTATGGTGGCATTCATTTTCACAACTCCTGTATTGTAAGTACCGAAGCAGGAAAAAAAGTCGGAAGCTATGTAGTTTCATCACTTAAGATGAAGCTATAATTTTATTAACAATTAAAACGAGTAAAATGAAAAAGATAATTACTACTCAAATCATCATCTTACTGTCCTTAACCTTTGCCTTTTATTCATCTTTTGCGCAAACAGATATTGATGCTATTATGATGAACAAAAAACAATTTTGTGCAGGGTTAATGTATGGCACCGGCAGTTGGAAAAATTATTGGGAAGGAACAAATAAAAGAAATAATGCAAATCTGGGCACTGTATCCACAAAAGAATTTATGATACAGGGTAACTACGGAATAAGAAATAATCTTAATTTTTTATTTAGCCTGCCCTACATAAAAACTAAAGCTACTGCAGGCACCCTGCACAGTATGAAAGGGCTGCAGGATTTATCAATGTTTCTAAAATATATGCCCTTTAAAAAAGAAGTAGGTTCCGGTACTTTTTCTGTTTACACCATTGGGGGTTTATCATTTCCTACCACTGATTATATTGCAGATTATTTACCGCTTTCTATTGGAATGCATAGTACCAATCTATCTTTCAGAGGAATGTTAGATTATCAAATCAGTAACTGGTTTGCAACAATATCCGGCACATACGTACGTAGAAGCAATGTAAAAATTGATCGTACATCTTATTACACTACACAAATGCATTATACCAATGAAGTAGGTATGCCAAATGCTACATCCTTTAATATTAGAACGGGCTTTCGAAATAATAAATTAATTGCTGAAGCTGTTTTAAATAAATGGATTACGCAGGGAGGATTTGATATCAGCAAAAATAATATGCCTTTTTTAAGCAACACTATGAACAGCACTGCTCTAGGATTTAATGGAAAGTATACTGTTAAAAAAGATGGTAATCTTGCCTTGACGGGTGGGTTAAATTATACCGTTTCGGGTAGGAATGTAGGTCAGGCAACACATTTTAATTTTGGGGGATTTTATGTAATCGATTTTAATAAAAAACACAAAGCTACTGCTGAAAAAAAATTGCATGGTAATACAATGAATTAGTTTTTTAAAAAGATTATCAATCATATTAGATCAAACTTTTCAATTACAACGATGAAAAAATTATTACAAATACTTAACTTATTTCTCCTGTTTTTTATATTACAGTCCTGCAATAAATCTATTGTGGAACGAAATTTAGAATTCACTGCCTTAGATCCTTTAAAAACTGATGTAAACGCAGGTGTATGGAAGCCTGTTTTGTTAACCGGGCCTACAGAATTTCCTGTAGCTGCTCCAGCCGCAACTACGGCGCCTGCTTATGTTGCGGAGATAAATGAAATAAAAGGATGGCAAAGAAATTTAACTGAAAGCCAAAAAAATTCTATCTCATACTGGAGTGCTGGCGCAGTACTGAGGTGGAATGAAATTTTGAGAGAGCTTGTTGCAAAACACAACATTCCACCATATCAAAATGCAGATGGTACATATCCTTTTCCAAGTGCTGGAAATCCCTTTGCATATCCTATTTTTCCTTTCAGTAATCCTCCTTATGCTGCCCGTGCCTATGCATATGTTGCGGCGGCGCAATACGACGCATTAATTGCAAGTTATTATTATAAAAAACTGTACAACCGGCAGGCCCCTTATAAAATTGATGCCGGTGTAAAAGCCTTGGTGCCACAAAATGATTTGGGTTCTTATCCTTCTGAAGATGCGGCTGTAGTGGGTGTAACTGTAGAATTATTAAAATTATTGTTTCCTGCTGATCAGGATTTTATACTACAGAAAGCTCAAGAACATAAATTATACCGCATTATTGCAGGGGCAAATGTACGCAGCGATGTAGAAGCCGGTGAATTATTAGGAAGAGCAGTGGCACAAAAATTTACTGCAAGGGCAAGAACTGACAGGGCAGGATCATCAGTAGGCACAGCTACCCTTTGGGCACAAATGGAATTGCAAACTGTAGCCAAAGGCGAAATGCCCTGGATAAGCCAGGACCTTCCAAAACGTCCGCCCATGTTACCATTATTTGGAAAAGTGAGAACATTTTTATTTGATTCTTTAACGATGGTTACCAATATCAGTGCAGCTGCACCCCCATCTACTAATTCTGTACAATTTAAAATTGAAGCAGATGAAGTGTTGTATTATGCAAAAAATTACGACCGAAACAGAATAGAAATTGTACACTTTTGGGCAGATGGTGCCAATACTTACACACCACCGGGCCATTGGGATGCAATAGCATCTGAAGATTTTGTAAAGCAGCGTTTTAGCGAAGTAAGATGGGCAAGAAATATGGCATTGCTTAACATGAGTTTAATGGATGCCGCTGTTGTATGCTGGGATACAAAATATAAATATTTTAACCCTCGTCCTTCACAGTTTAATCCTGATATAAAGACCTGGACAGGCATACCAAATTTTCCTTCTTACACAAGCGGACACTCCACATTTAGCGGTGCAGCTTCAACAATTCTCGGCTATATTATTCCAGCCAAAGCAACAGCATATAATGATATGGCTAAGCAGGCTTCTCTTTCACGATTGTATGGTGCACTGCATTACCGCAGCGATTGCGACAGCGGATTAGTCTGCGGAAAAAAAGTAGGCAGTTATGCTATTGCAAGAGCCATGAATGATGGGGCAGATTTTTAAAAAAATTTTGTTGCAAAAAAAATACAACAGCAA
>JANXTG010000113.1 GCA_025352525.1 Ferruginibacter sp. | reverse complement strand
TGGCCATATTTACGGTAAATCTAAAAAGAATACTGAAACTAAGTGCTCAAATGCAACCTGAGTAGATAAATAAACAAATATGGTTCCCAAACATTCATCTAAAGCCGGATAAAGCCCCATAGCTGACCTACCTCCCCCCCCCCAAAAAAAAGTACATAAAAAAAAGCGATTAAGCAAAAAGTAATTTTAACTTAATCGCTATACAAGTTTTATTCTAAAAAGCAGAGACTTTTTCAGTGCCCTCATAAAATCTGCCGTTTTTTTTTATTGTACGAATTATTTTTCTTTATTCTAAAAGCGTAATAACCCTGTTCCGTCAATTCTTTTATTGATTTTATTTTTAGATCTTTTAGCATGTAAAAATTCTTTTCAAAAAATTTATTTATCCGTTTCAATTTTGCAAAAGTTCATTAAACATGAATATGCTGTTTCTAAATGATTCTAATCTCTAATTTGTCTATGCTAAATTATTTTTAATATAGATAGTACTTTTTGTTTCAGCATAACATTAATTCATAAAAATAAAAACTTGCGCCTACTTTTTTTTAATCTGAGATTCATCTTCAGCTTTAGAAGCAATAATGTTTTTGATAGTTATAACGGTAAAATTTGTTTTAAATAAAGTTTAAATTTTTCCAATTCAAACAAAACATACGTGAGCACAAAATAAAAATAATTTCATGCTAACATATTTGCTTAAAATATATTTTATTTTTATAATTTATTTCTTGTAGTACTGGTTAAAGTTTTTTAAATAATACTTTTTTGTTGTAGAATTATTTACTCAATTAACGATTTTTTTACATGATTTTTTACTAAGAACATTATAAATTTTTACATCAACATTAAAGTTTGTAACTAATTGGCTTTTAGTATGCTTGATTAATTATTTTTTTCAAATAAACATCTACTAATTTTTCCAAGGCATTATTATTGAACAGTTTGTCTGTCCACTTTTATCCTATGTGTAACCATCTGGTTCATCCCTATATCTTGTGTAAAACTTCAAACCAAAAAAAAAATTAAAAAGTTATGAAAAAGTTTTTACTATCAGCCTTTACATGCATTACAACTTTTGCTGCTTTAGCGCAGTACCCAACCACTACAACAAACATTACAGGATGTAGTGTATTTAAAAATTTTAATACAACGGATGAGGGATTTAGCTCTCCAAGTATTTATTCCGATGGAAATGATGTGTCATTTTTTTGGAACCAAAGCCAAGGTGCTGAAATCGAAAATAGCGGAGTTAATGGTAGGAATGGAAGTCTTATTTCGCCTGCATATGGTTTATCTGAAAGCGGACAGACTACAATTGGTTTTAGATATCAAGCTCCTGCAGGGACAGAATATAGAATCAGGATTATCTCAGCAGTAGCAAATCCACCATTAGAAATTTTGGCTACCACAGCAAATGGTCCGATTTATACAGCTTTACCTGATACATCGGGTAGCATTTGTGTAAGATTATCAGATCGGGACTTGATTGCGGGTCAGCAAGTGAGGTTTGAATTTACTTTTAGAGTCGGTATAGGGCATCAGAATGAATTTGTTTTATTTGATGACTTATCTCTTGCCGTACAGGGTGGTCCATTGCCAGTAACTTTTCAAGGATTTGTTGCAAGAAAATTAGATGACGGTACAACAAAATTATTATGGGATGTTTCACACGAAGTAAATGTGAAAGGTTATTATGTTGAAGCAAGCTCAAACGGTGTAAACTTTCAAAATATTGGCTATGTTAGTGCAACAGGAAAAAATATTTACAGTCTAAATTATGTAGATAAAATTTCTGGTACAATATATTTCCGTATAAAAAATGAAGACCTAGACGGAAAAACTAAATATTCTGCTATCATAAAATTATTCGGAAAAGAAACTGTCGTAAATAGTTTGCAAATTTATCCTCAGCCTGCATCCGAACAAGTTACTGTTCAACATAATAAAGCTTCTGAAAAAGCGGTGTTTACATTATACAGTGCAGAAGGTAAAATAATTATGCAAAAACTTGCAATGCCAAATACCCAGCAAACTCAAATAAATATTAGCAATCTTAATGGCGGTTTATACATGTTACGTTATGATGATGGAAACGGTAAAGTGCAAAGTAAATCTTTGATTAAAAACTAAAATCTGTTTTTAATAGTTGGTAAAGGCAATCTCTTACACAAAAAGAGATTGCCTTTTTTTGTTTAAAAAAAATTTGAGTTACAAATTTTCATGATGTAAAATTTGAATCTATATATTTGTTCTTCAATTTTATATAGCTGAAATCTTTTTTTATAATATCAATGTTAATCATGATGGCTTTTAGCCAGATTGGGTATTATTTTCTTTTGAACCATGCTCAGCAAGAACAGAAAGAATTCATTCAAGAATTACTTCATAAAACTCTGCCTGAAGACGAACTAACGATTATTGATTTTACCGGAAATAAAGAAAAAATTTATTGGGAGGAAGAAGGTAAAGAATTTTTTTTTGAAGGAAAAATGTATGATCTCGTAAAAATGAAAAATGATAATGGGCAAATAACATTTTACTGTATTAATGATCAACAAGAAGAAGAACTTATCCATAACAACAACACAATAATTAAAAAGAATTCAATTCAAAATAAAAAAACTAAGAACAATATTGAAACAGCTTTTTGTCCATTCCTTACAACAAAACCTCACGATTTATCAGCTAATAAATCTCCGACAAAAAAATACCGGCCTAGCATTTCTTCAATATTAGACCAAAATGCTAATTGTGCTTTAAAACCTCCGCAAGCATAATTTTTATTAAATTTTATTAAAGATTTCATTTGTTAACCAAGTGATGATCTGTCATTTTTATGGCGGTAGTAACTGCCTGTTTACTATAAATTTTTATAAATGAGATTCGGAATTATACTTTCAGTTTTATTAACTGTGATGTGCTTATCAGCTTCTGCACAAAAAATTAAAGGAAAAATAATTGATCAAGCAACAAACAAACCCTTAGCCGGTGCAACAATAAAATTTTTCGAAAAGGGTGGTGCTATTACCAATAATAACGGAGAATTTACTTTTAGTTGTTCAAAAAACAGCGAACTAACAATATCTTATATTGGTTATGCAACAAAAAAGCAAACCATACAAGAATGTGTTGATGGTATTATTATAAAACTGTCTGCTACAAACAATAATTTAAACGAAGTAGAAATATCAGCTTCTTCAAATAATGATAGAACTAACTTATTGCAGCCCTTATCCATTTCCAAACTTTCTGCTATCGAACTAAAACGAAGTACAGGATTATTTTTTGATGATATTATAAATGTAAATGTACCAGGTGTAACTTTTGAAAGAAGAACAGTGAGTGCGGGACAATCCTTTAATATAAGAGGGTACGGCAATGGTGCAAGAGGTACAAGAAGCGCCAGCAATAATTTTGACGGACAAGGATACAAAGTTTATTTAAACGGTATTCCCGTAACAGATGCAGAAGGAATTACGGTTATGGATGATCTAGATTTTGGATCTATCGGCAATGTAGAAGTTAGCAAAGGACCTGCAGGTACAATTTATGGTTTAGCCATAGCAGGTGCAATAAATTTAAATACCGTAAAACCACAAGCCGGCAAAACTACTATTAGTCAGGAATTATTGATAGGAGCTTATGGATTGCAGCGCTACACAACGCAATTTCAAACAGCAGCAGAGAAGTCATCTCTTTTGGTAAATTATGGACACCAAAAATCCAACGGATATTTTATTCATAATGCTTCTAAAAAAGATTTTGTAAATATTATCACAGAATCGAATCCTTCTGAAAAGCAAACTATTTCTGCTTATGTGGGTTTTACAAACAGTTATGATGAAAGAGGTGGCGAACAAACCATTGCGCAGTTTGATGCAAAAAGCGATACCGGAAATTTAGAATATGTAAAAAGAAATGGTCACAGCAAACTGTTAAGTTATAGAGCGGGTGTTGGGCAAAATTATGCATTCAATAGTTGGTTGTCTAATTTTACAACAGCCTTTGGTACAGGTCTGGTAAATGATGCAAGTTCTGCAGGTGGCTGGACAGATAAACTTTCCTTGAATTATGGCACACGATCTACATTCAACACAAAATTTTCTTTAGCAAATAATGTTGGTTTAAATGGTATAACCGGTTTTGAATTACAAAGACAAAACGCTTCTACCATTGGTTACAATATGAAGGCAAGTCCGTTTGATGCAACACCAGCAACCTGGAATCTAGAAGAAAATTATTGGGTTATTAATGCCAACACCAGCAATACTGCTACAGTAAACAGTACCAGTTCTTTATTTACTGAATGGACATTGTTTTTGCCAAAAGATTTTGCAATTACAACGGGCGTTGGAACAAGCAATATGAAAATACATTTGAATGACAGGTTTAATCCTGCCACAATTACAAAACCATCTACATTTGATACAACTTACAAAAAAATGGTATCCCCACATGTTGCAATAAATAAACTGTTTAATAAAAAAATATCTGTGTATGCATCTTACAGCACAGGTTTTAAAGCCCCGGTGAGTGCAAACTTTTTTGTGGTAATTCCGGCAGTGGGAGCAAATACAGCAGCAGCAAAAGTCAATTCTACCTTACAGCCTGAAAAAGGAGTGCAATTCGAAATTGGATCTAAAGGAACATTAATAAATGATAATTTATTATATGAAGTGAGTGCTTTTAAAACTACCTACACAAATAAAATGACGGCTATAGCTGTTAAAAATCCCAATGATATTTCGGGCGTAACGCTTTACAGTATCACAGCAAATGGCGGTACACAAAAACACAATGGTTTGGAAGTATTGGTAAAATATTCAGTTTTCCAGTCTACAAATAAAGTATTAAGATCATTAAGACCTTTTGCAAACGCAACGTATTCAGATTTTGAATACAAAGATTTTAAATTTCATCAAGTTGTGGGCACAAAAGATTCTGTAATAGATTACAGTAACCATCCTGTAGCAGGGGTACCAAAATTTACTGCAAACTTTGGGTTGGATTTTATGTTGAAGTATGGAATTTATGGAAACTTAACGTATGCCTACAGAGATAAAATGTCCATCGTTTCTACAGAAGAATTTTACACAAGCAGTTATTCATTGTTAAATAGTAAAATTGGTATTCAACAAACATTGTCAAAACATTTTGATGTAGATTTTTATCTGGGTTTAAATAACATTACCGGATCACACTATGCCATAAAGGTTTTTGTAAACCAGCTAGCAAATCCATTAAGCAAAAATACCGGTGATGCTTACATACCCGGCCCAAACAAAGCAAATGCTTATTTGGGATTAAATTTAAAATACAATTTTTAAAAAATAATCGTAAAACGGCATACTTTAAATGTTGTCTTTTTACGATTAAATTAAATCAATAACTATTTTTTGATTTTAGATAAATAAACAGTTGATTTGGTTTAAGCAATTAGCATTAATAGCCTTTAGTATTATAATTTCTTCATGTGCATTGCATGTGCATACAAACCCGTCAGCACGCTTTTAATTTTCCTCAATTTCATGTATGTTTGCCGCCTTACTTAAAAACAGGTACCGTGCGCTTAAAGAGTTTAGAAATAAAAGGATTTAAAAGTTTTGCTGATAAAACGGTACTAAATTTTGATGAAGGTATAACTGGTGTTATTGGACCCAACGGCTGTGGTAAAAGCAATATTATTGACAGCATTAGGTGGGTAATTGGTGAGCATAAAATAAGCAATTTAAGAAGTGAAAATCTGGAGAGCCTTATTTTTAACGGCAGTAAAACCCGCAATGCCAGTGGTTTGGCAGAAGTTAGCCTCACTTTTGAAAATACAAAAAACCTTCTCCCTACAGAGTTTAATACCGTAACCGTTACCCGTAAATATTATAAAAGCGGCGAGAGTGAGTACCGATTGAATGATGTTGCCTGTCGCTTAAAGGACATTCATAATTTGTTTATGGATACCGGTGTAAGTACCGACAGTTATGCCATTATCGAGCTGGGAATGGTAGATGATATTATTAAAGACAAAGAAAACAGCCGCCGCAGAATGCTGGAACAGGCTGCCGGAATTACCATTTATAAAACCCGTAAAAAGGAAGCAAAACTTAAATTAGATGCTACGGAACAGGACCTTGCACGTATTGAAGATCTGTTGTTTGAAATAAACAACCAGCTTAAAAGTTTAGAAAACCAGGCCAAAAAAGCAGAGAAATATTTTGAAATAAAAAAAGAATACAAAGAAGTTTCCATTGAACTGGCAAAAGCCGCACTGGAAGGTTTTAATATTACTTACCGTGATTTAAATACACAACAGCAGGAAGAAGTTGATAAAAAAATTGAACTCGAAGTTGCCATTGCAGGCGAAGATGCAGCATTGGAAAAAGAGAAATTAGCATTTGTAGAAAAAGAAAAAGCTTTGCAGCAAATGCAACATGCTTACAACGAAATGTTGGATAAGGTTCGCAGCAAGGAAAACGAAAAAAACCTCAGCAGCCAAAAAGTACAATACCTTAAAGAGACAAAAGCAAACTTGGATGAGTTTTTAAAGAAGGCATCCGGACAATTATTAGGCCTGCAGGAAAGCATCAGTTTTACTGGGAACCAAATAATAGAGGAGGAGCAAAAGGTAAACGAGCTTGAAGAAAAAGTAGAAGATTTAAAAGAAGCAGTTGAAGAAAAACGCCGCACATTTGATGATAAGCGTTCTGCAATTGATTTGCTGCGCAAAGAAAACCAGGCAATACAATTAAATCGTTTTGATGCTGAAAAGAAAGTTGCGGTAGCAGATACAAGCATACAAAATTTCCAGCGCACCATTTTACAATTGGGCGAAGAACAAAAAGCAAGAGCTGTACAACTTCATACCTTAGAAAAAGAAAAGGTTGATAAAGAACAGGAGCTGGAAAGTAAGAAAACCGATATCCTGCAATTGCAGGAACATCAGGATCGTACAAAGGAGCAAATACTCGCTACCCAAAATATGATGGAAGGCATGCGCAATAATCTTGCAGATGAAAGCCGCAAGTTAGATGCCCGTACCAACGAATTCGATTTATTGAAAAGCCTTGTTGATTCTATGGATGGCTATCCTGAAAGTGTAAAATTTTTACACAACAACAATGGGTGGAACAAAGATGCACCGTTGCTTTCAGATATTATTTATGTGAAAGAAGAATACAGAGCAGCAGTAGAAAATGTGTTGGATCCTTATTTAAACTATTATGTAGTAAATAATCTGGCAGAAGGTTTACAAGCCATTCATTTGCTGGATGCTAATAAAAAAGGCAAAGCAAACTTTTTCTTACTAGATAAATTTACTGATACAACTATCCATACAACACCCGCAGATACATTACCCGCAATGAATGTGGTGGAGTTTGATGCCAAATATGCAAACCTAGCCAAGCAGTTACTGGGCAATGTTTTTATAGCAGTAAGTAGCCCCGGCCCTTTAGTGAATAGCCCCGATCCTTTAGGTCGGGGAGAATTTGATTTGTTAGAAGAAAACAATAATGATGTTGTAATCCTAGAAAAGACCGGCAAGTTTGTAAAAGGCAAGTACGCCATCACAGGCGGAAGTGTAGGCATGTTTGAAGGAAAGAAAATAGGCCGTGCAAAAAACCTTGAAAAACTACAGGTTGAAATAACTGAACAACGCAGCACGGTAGAAGCCTTAAAAGCATCCATTCAAATAAAGCACAATGAGGTAATAAGTTTCAATGAGCAGCTTAAAGAAAATCTAATAAAGCAAACACAGCAGGAAATAAACAGCCTTACCAATTTGGTATTTTCGCTGCAAAATAAAATTGAAAATCTTACCCAACAACAAACAACAAACAGTGGAAGAACAGCTGATTTGGAAACGCAGTTGGAAACAAACCACGATGCCATTGCAGATACGAGAACAGAGCTGGATAAATTTAATACACAGCTCGATGACCTGGCAGATAAACTGCAAAGCATAGAATCTGCCTACGCTTCAGCCGAACAGGAATATAATTTTGCAGGCGCATCTTACAACGAAAGCAACATCAATTTTGCCAAACAGCAAAGCAAAGTTGTTTCTTTAAAAACAGAATTCGACTTTAAAACAAACCAACTTGCAGATTTACAGATACAAGTTGAAAGCAGCACGGTGCAGTTAAAAGATTCTGACGAAACCATTAACATTACCACGGAAACATTAACAGAAATAGAGGCGTTGCTTTTATCCATGCTACAGAAAAAAGAAATTGATGAAAAGCAATTGAACGAAGCAGATCAAGCTTATTATAATCTTCGCAATGCGCTTACAGATAAAGAGTCTGCGCTTCGCCAAAAACAAAAGTCAAAAGAAATAATAGATA
>JANXTG010000112.1 GCA_025352525.1 Ferruginibacter sp. | reverse complement strand
GGAAAGGGTTATAAGCGAAACACGGGAATGGTGCAACGGTAGCATACGGGTCTCCAAAACCTTTGATCTTGGTTCGAATCCTAGTTCCCGTGCAAAATTCTTGAAATTGTGAACGTTGCAATTTCAAAATGGTATTCATTTTTTTCATTAGCACATTAGCAGACTGGCTAATTAGCAAAACATGTTTTATGAACAAGTTCACAGATTTTGTAAAGGAATCATATGTTGAAATGACCGAAAAAGTTAGTTGGCCCAAATGGGATCAGCTTACTCAATCAACTATGATTGTTTTGGGCGCTACTTTATTCATTACGCTCATAGTTGGAATAATGGATTTTGTAGCAAATAGCTCAATGAAATTTATTTACTCATTATTTAAGTAATCATGGAAGATATTATAATAGATGCAGAGGTTGTTTTACCTGCAGAAAAACTTGCTAAGGATAACAAATGGTATGTGCTTAGGGTCGTAAGCGGCAAAGAACGTAAGATTAAAGAGTATTTAGATAAGGATATAATCCGCAATGGTTGGGATAAAATTATTTCTCAGATATTCTTGCCTGTAGAAAAAGTTTACAAAGTTCTCAATGGTAAGAAAGTGATGCGGGAAAGAAATTTCTATCCCGGTTATATTATGATGGAAGTAGCTGACGGAAAACTTACTGATGATATCATTCAGCATGTAAGTGGAATAAGTAACGTAATGCATTTCCTTACTGATGGTAAAGGTTCCAAAGGAAATATTATTTCTTTAAGAAAAGCTGAAGTAAACAAAATGTTAGGTAGAGTTGATGAAATGACTGACCAAGGTGGAGTTACGATGAGTGAACCATTTATTATAGGAGAAACCATAAAGATCATAGATGGACCATTTAATGATTTCAATGGTGTTATTGAAGAAGTAAACGACGAGAAAAAGAAATTAAAAGTTCAGGTTAAAATATTTGGTCGTGCAACCCCTGTAGAACTCAGTTACATGCAGGTAGAAAAAATTGCATAAGCAATAAACTATTAACTGATAGTAAAGAACCCGTCAAAAATTGACGGGTTCTTTACTATCAGTATTATAAAAAATTAATCTTTTAATTTCCCTTTATATTTTGCTTTAAATAAATTAAATCGGGGAATTGAAACATTTTGCACATATCCTTCATTGGGATTGATTAAAATATAATGTTGATGGTACTCTTCTGCCCGGTAAAAAGCATCGAGTTTTTTTACTTCTGTTACTATTGGATTTTTAAACATTCCTGACTTGTTATACTTATCTATAGCATTTTTTGAAAATGTTTGCTGTTCTGTTGTTTCAAAGAAAATGGCAGATCTGTAAGATGAACCTCTATCGGGCCCTTGTTGGTCGGGCGTTGTTGGATCTTGAGATAAAAAGAAGACATTCAGAAGTTCATCGTAAGAGATTATTTTAGGATCATAATAAACCATTACGCTTTCTGCATGGCCTGTTGTTTCGCTTCCAACTTCTTTGTATGTAGGATTTTTTGTATTACCACCGGCGTAACCTGCTATTGCACTGTCAACTCCTTGCACAGCCTCAAAAATATGAACGGTACACCAAAAACATCCAGATGCGAAAACTGCTGTAGCTTTACCTTTAGGTGCAGTCATCTCAACCTTTTTTACTCCAGTTTTTTTTGTACTTCCCCCTTGTGCACAACTAAATTGTGTAATGGTAATCAATCCAAAAATGGAGATGGAAATAACACGAAGAAGTTTCTTCATTTTAATATTGGTTTAAGTTTTTTATGAATAATAATCTATCTACGAGATAATTTATTAATGTTTATAATATATTCTCATAATTATTCACAATGCAAATTACGACCCACTTAAATAATTGTACGTTTTAATAAGCGAAATATTTCGCTAATTACAAATGGCAAGCCCTAGAAATAATCTTTAATTTAATAATTATGTTATTAAATTTTTATTTACTTTTGCAGTCCCAAACAGTTCTTTTGAATAATTCCTACTTGTAAATAGGGATTGGGAGTATCTCCATAAGGCGGTACGTTATCACCAAAAAAATAAAATATGGCTAAAGAAATTACGGCTTATGTAAAACTCCAATGTAAAGGAGGACAAGCCAACCCTGCACCGCCAATTGGGCCTGCATTGGGTTCTAAAGGTGTTAACATCATGGAGTTCTGTAAGCAGTTTAACGCAAGAACACAGGATAAACCCGGTAAAATATTACCGGTTCTCATCACAGTTTACGGTGACAAATCATTTGAATTTGTAATTAAAACTCCTCCTGCTCCTGTACAATTAATGGAAGCCGCTAAAATTACCAGCGGTTCTAAAGAACCTAACCGTGTAAAGGTTGGTAAAGTAACTTGGGCACAGGTAGAGGAAATTGCAAAGGATAAAATGCCTGACCTTAACGCTTTTTCGCTAAACAGCGCAATGAGCATGGTTGCAGGAACTGCCCGTAGTATGGGTTTAACTGTAGAGGGTAAAGCCCCTTGGGAAAATTAATTGTCAACCAACGAAAGTTTTTAAAAAATGATTACTAAAAAAAGAAAATTAGCAAATGCTAAGGTTGACGTGAACAAAGCGTATACCCTTAAAGAAGCATCCACTCTAGTTAAAGATATTAATACAACAAAATTTGATAGCTCTGTAGATCTACACGTTCGTTTAGGTGTTGATCCAAAAAAAGCTGATCAAGCAATACGTGGTACAGTTTCATTACCACATGGTACAGGTAAAACAAAATCTGTTTTAGTACTTTGTACACCTGATAAAGAAGCAGAGGCAACAGCAGCAGGCGCAGATTTTGTAGGATTAGATGAATTTATTACAAAAATTGAAAGCGGTTGGACAGATGTTGATGTTATTGTAGCTACACCTTCAGTTATGCCTAAATTGGGTAAATTGGGTAAGGTATTAGGGCCACGTAACTTGATGCCAAATCCAAAAACCGGTACTGTAACAAATGATGTTGCAGGTGCGGTAAAAGATTTGAAAGGTGGTAAAATTGCTTTTAAGGTAGATAAGGCAGGAATTATTCACGCTTCTATCGGTCGAGTGAGTTTCACTCCTGAAAAACTTGTTGAAAATTCAATGGAATTTATCAATGCGCTTATTAAACTAAAACCAGCTACTTCCAAAGGTACTTACCTTAAAGGTGTTAGCATGGCAAGCTCAATGAGCCCCGGCATTTTGGTCGATACTAAATCTGTTCAAAACTAATAAGTGCCTTATGACCTTCCCGCAGGGGAAATTGATTGGTGCAAATTATAAAATAATTGAAATGACAAAACAAGAAAAAAATGATGTGATAGAAGTGCTGAAGAGTAAGTTCTCTCAATATAGCAATTTTTACATCACCGATACAGAAAGCCTTTCTGTATCTCAAATAACTACTTTACGCAGTCATTGCTTTGACAAGCAGGTAGAAATGAAAGTTGCAAAAAATACCCTTATTAAAAAAGCATTGGAGAGTATTGATGCTGAAAAATATGCAGGTGTGTTTGATTCTTTACATAAAGTAACCGCATTAATGTTCAGCGAAAATCCAAAAGATCCTGCTGTTATTCTTGCAGGTTTTCGCAAAGCGAATAATAATGAAAAACCAATGCTTAAAGCTGCATTTATTAATGGTGATATTTTTACCGGCGATGATCAACTGAAGGCACTTACAATGATTAAAACCAAGAATGAACTTGTTGGTGAAGTTATTGGGTTGTTATTAGCACCAATTCAAAGAGTATTGGGCGCATTGCAAAATAAAGATGCGGCTAAAGAAGCTGAAGTAGAATCAGTACCTGTTGCAGAAGCAGTACCTGTTGCAGAAGCTGCATCTGTTGCAGAAGCAGCAGTTCCTATTGCAGAACCAGCAGCTGAAGTGGTTCCTGTTGCTGAAACTCCGGCTGAAGAAAAACCGGAAGCATAACTTATTGAGCATTTGTAAATTTGTTTAATAGCAGATTTTCATATTTAATATTTTTTTAATAACACATCCGCCGGAGTGCAAAACAATGAAGGCGGAAAAAAAACAATAATCATGGCAGATATTAAAGTATTGGCTGAAAGCCTAGTAGGTTTAACAGTAAAAGAAGTACAAGAATTAGCTGAATTCTTAAAATCAGAATACGGCATTGAACCAGCTGCAGCAGCAGTTGTAATGAGCGCAGGCGATGGCCCTGCAGCAGTAGAAGAAAAAACAGCTTTTGATGTTATTTTGAAAGCAGCAGGTCCTAACAAATTAGCTATCGTAAAAATTGTTAAAGATCTTACAGGTCTTGGTCTAAAAGAAGCTAAAGATTTAGTTGACGGTGCTCCAAAAGCCATTAAAGAAGGTGTTGATAAAGCAACAGCAGAAGAACTTAAAACTAAATTAACTGATGCAGGTGCTGATGTTGAAATAGCATAATTCATTTTCAAACTTATTAAAACGCCTCGGATTTTCCGGGGCGCTTTAATTTACCATATATGTAATAAATTTTTTCAAATGTATTTAATCATAAATATTATATTTAGTTTTCAATACTGAAATTAATAAAAATGAAATTTATTTTACCTTTAATGTTTATGTATGCTTTTGCGTTTACATCATGTAATACAGGAGATAAAACTATTACAACCGATTCAAAGCTAAAAGTACGTACCTCTTTTTTTGATAAAACAGGAATGGATACAATTATCAAACCAGGAGATAATTTTTATACATATGCCAACGGTTCGTGGTTTAAAAGTGTTGTAATTCCTGACGACCAGAGCGGATGGGGAAGTATTTATACTTTATTTGAAAACAATCAAAAAAATCTGAAATCTTTAATAGAAAATGCTGCAAAAAGTAACAGTCCGATAGGTAGTCTTGAACAAAAAACCGGAGATTTTTATTTTGCGGGTATGGACACAGTTATTATAGAAAAAAAAGGAGCCGAGCCGCTAAAACCCATTATTTCCAGAATTGATTCTGTAAAAAATTATAAAGATCTTATAAATCTGCTTGCAAAGCTAAATGCAGAAGGCAACAGCCATCCATTGCTTGCGTTCAGTGTTGATGCAGATGAAAAAAACAGCTCAAAATACATTCCTACATTTTCCCAAACAGGCCTTTCTCTCCCTGAGAAAAGTTATTACACCCGCAGTGATAGTGCAAGCATTTTTGCAAGGAATGCATTGCTGGGTTATGCAAAAAAAATGTTTATACTGATTGGCACTGATAATGCAACTGCTGCTAAAAATGCTGATGCCATTCTTAAATTGGAAACTGCCATTGCTATATCTCACCGCACACCGGTAGAAACAAGAGATCCGCAAAAAAATTATAATAAAATGAGTGCGGCAGAGTTGCAGAAAAATCAACCCAATGTTAACTGGGCTGCTTTTTTTTCAGAATTAAAAGTAACCCCCGATAGTATTAACATTCAGCAGCCCGAATATTACAGGGCTCTCAACGAATTACTTGCCTCACTGCCAATTGAAGCATGGAAAAACAAAATAAAATTTGCATATATCTCTGCCAATGCAACCACATTGAATAAAGATTTTAGGGATGCAAATTTTAGTTTTTCAAAAGTCTTTAACGGCCAAAAGACAGATCAGGAACGTTGGAAAAAAATGATCACTAGAGTTGACGAAGGTCTTGGAGAACTTTCGGGACAACTGTATGTAAAAAAATATTTTTCCGAAGACTCGAAGAAAAGGATGGATGACCTCGTAAATAATCTGCAAAAATCTTTTGCTGCACGAATTCAAAAAAATGAATGGATGAGCGACAGTACAAAGCAGCGGGCTACTAAAAAACTTAATTCATTTCTAAAAAAAATAGGGTACACATCCAAATGGAAAAAATATGACGATGTTGTCATCGATAAAAATGATTTTTTTGGAGATGCCCTTTCCATAAAAAGACATTTTTTAAAAGAAAAAGTTGGAAAAATCGGAAAAGATGTAGACCGAACTGAATGGGGTATGACACCGCCCACTGTAAATGCCTACTATAATCCTACTAATAATGAAATTGTTTTCCCTGCCGGTATTTTACAATTTCCCTTCTTTGATCAAAATGCCGATGATGCTATTAACTATGGCGGTATAGGTATGGTAATAGGACATGAAATGACACATGGTTTTGATGATCAGGGAAGCCAGTACGATGAAAAAGGAAATATGAATAACTGGTTCAGCAAAGAAGATTTGTCAAAATTTAAAGCAAAAACCGGAGCCGTTATAAAACAGTATAATGCTTATACAATGTTTGATACAATCCATGTGAATGGTGCACTTACTTTGGGAGAAAACTTAGCTGATATTGGCGGTTTGGCAATAGCCTACGATGCTTTTAAAATGACAAAACAAGGGATGGGAAATGATAAAATTGATGGCTTAACGCCCGATCAAAGATTTTTTCTGAGCTTTGCACAGATTTGGAGATTAAAGGACAGAGATGAAAATATGATTACCAGGATGAATACAGACCCGCATTCTCCTGAAATGTTTCGTATTAACGGGCCGGCATCTAATTTTGATCCATTTTATGCCGCCTTTAATATTAAAGAAACTGATCAGATGTATATTAAACCTGAGAACCGTTCAAAAATTTGGTAAGGAATTAAGTTTATGAAAAATATATTAAGTAATTTCTTTTTTAAAAATAAAAACAAAAACCATGAGCGATCAAATTATCAATCAAGAAGAAGGATTTCTTGATAAATTAAAACACAAAGCTGCTGAACTAGCCAACAAAGCAGGAGATATCTTGGGTAATGCTACAGAAAAAACAGAAGATCTTTGGGATAAAGCAAAAGACAAGGCCGAAGATGTCTGGGAAGCCACAAAAGATAAAGCAGAAGAATTGAAGGGAAAAGCAGAAGATAAATATGATGATCTTCGAGGTAATTCACATGATACCTTAGACAATGCAAAGGATAAACTCGTTAATATTGCAGATGCTGCATCTAATAAAGTAGATGAAATAAAAAATGATGTTCACGAAAAAGCATTGGATATAAAAGAAGATGCTTTAAAAGCACAAGCTAGCCGAGAGGCAAATTCAAAAGAAGACTTAAGTAATATTTAGTTTTTATAAGACAAAAGGAAAAGCCATCAACCTGATTGATGGCTTTTCTTATTTTAAATATTTTTAATAGTTAATTTGTAGTTTCAAGACACATTAATGTTTCCTAAATCGGGCATTAATTTTTTCAAAAGAGCTCCCTTTCTCAAACTTCTTGCCAAAATCATTTTTTATAATATTTTAATTGATTTTATTTCTTACCTTTGCGGTCCTTAAAATGAGATAGTAGCGCAAGCTCTATTTTAACCGCAAGGATCTTCACTAAACGTTTTAATTAATATATGTCTGCAACAAAAACAAATGCTGCTAAGCGTATCAACTTCGGAAAGGTTGAACTCATAGCGGAACAGCCTGATTTGCTTGGAATCCAGATTCAGTCATTTAAAGACTTTTTTCAATTGGAAACCACGCCTGATAAGCGTAACGTAGAAGGCCTGTTTCGTGTCTTCAAAGAAAATTTTCCCATAAGCGATACCCGAAACATTTTCGTATTGGAGTTTTTAGATTACTTCGTAGATCCACCACGCTATTCAATAGATGAGTGTATTGAAAGAGGTCTTACTTATGCTGTTCCATTGAAAGCCAAGCTTCGCCTTAGCTGTAATGATGAAGAGCATGTAGATTTTCAAACAATTGTACAGGATGTGTTTTTAGGAAATATTCCCTACATGACACCCCGTGGTACTTTTGTAATTAATGGTGCCGAGCGTGTTGTTGTAAGCCAGCTTCACCGTTCCCCAGGTGTATTCTTCGGTCAGTCTATTCACCCGAATGGTACAAAAATATTTTCTGCCCGTGTAATTCCTTTTAAAGGTGCATGGATGGAGTTTGCTACAGACATTAACAATGTGATGTTTGCTTACATCGATCGTAAGAAAAAATTCCCTGTTACCACTTTATTGCGTTCAATTGGTTTTGAAACAGATAAAGACATATTGGAGTTGTTCGGTATGGCTGATGAAGTTAAAGCCGACAAAAAAAATCTTGAAAAACAAATAGGCAAACGCCTTGCAGCTCGAGTACTACGTACGTGGGTCGAAGACTTTGTAGATGAAGATACAGGAGAAGTTGTGTCTATTGAAAGAAACGAAATTATTCTTGAAAGGGATACCGTTTTGGATGAAAGCAATATTGCTACCATCCTTAATGTAGAAGTAAAAAGCGTTTTCATACAAAAAGAAGAAGTTAGTGGTGACTATTCTATCATATACAATACTTTAAATAAGGATACTTCTAACTCTGAGTTGGAAGCTGTTCAACATATATACAAGCAACTCCGTGGTGCTGATGCGCCTGATGATGAAACGGCACGTGGTATTATTGATAAATTATTTTTCAGTGATAAGCGTTACGATTTGGGAGAAGTGGGTCGTTATAAAATCAATCGCCGTTTAGGGCTTGATTTTCCTATTACTAAAAAGGTTCTTACAAAAGATGATATCATTGCCATCATTAAAACACTTGTACAACTTACAAACGGTAAAAGTGAAGTAGATGACATTGATCATTTAAGCAACCGTCGTGTACGTACAGTTGGTGAACAATTGTATGCTCAATTTGGTGTTGGTCTTGCCCGTATGGCTCGTACAATACGTGAGCGTATGAACGTTAGAGACAATGAAGTATTTACACCGGTGGATTTGATTAATGCAAGAACATTGTCTTCTGTTATCAATTCATTCTTTGGTACTTCTCAGTTGAGCCAATTCTTAGATCAAACCAACCCTTTAAGTGAGATAACGCATAAGCGTCGTATCTCCGCACTTGGGCCAGGAGGTTTAAGCAGGGAGCGTGCAGGTTTTGAGGTACGTGATGTGCATTATTCTCACTACGGTCGTTTGTGTACTATTGAAACACCGGAAGGGCCAAACATTGGTTTGATATCTACACTTTGTGTACATGCCAAAATAAATGAAATGGGCTTCATTGAAACACCTTACCGCAAAGTAACTGCCGGTAAAGTAGATATGAAGAAAGTAACATTCTTAAGTGCAGAAGAAGAAGATACAGCTAAGATTGCTCAGGCAAACGTTGATATAGATGAAAAAGGAAATTTTGTTGATGACAGAATTAAATCCCGTCAGACAGGCGATTTTCCAATTCTTGATAAAGGCGAAGTTGAGTGGATGGATGTGGCGCCAAACCAGATTGTTGGTTTAAGTGCCTCCCTAATTCCCTTTCTTGAGCATGATGATGCCAACCGTGCCTTGATGGGTTCAAACATGCAACGCCAGGCGGTTCCATTAATTAGACCGGAAGTGCCGATTGTAGGTACAGGTTTAGAAGGAAAAGCTGCTCGTGATGCACGTATTCAGGTACATGCAGATGGCGATGGTGTAGTAGAATATGTAGATGCAAACGAAATTCACGTTCGTTACAAACGTAGTGAAATAGCACAATTAGTAAGTTTTGAAGATGCGCTTACTATTTATAAGTTGACAAAATTCGTACGTACCAACCAAGAGACAACTATAAATTTACGCCCTGCGGTTATTAAAGGTCAAAAGGTTTCTGAAGGTGATTTCCTTACTGAAGGCTATGCAACTTTAGGTGGGGAGCTTGCATTAGGTCGTAATATGAAAGTGGCATTCATGCCATGGAAAGGTTACAACTTTGAAGATGCGATCGTAATTTCTGAGAAAGTGGTAAAAGATGATTTGTTTACTTCTATACATATAAGTGAGTTTGAAACTGAAGTGAGAGATACTAAGTTGGGGGAAGAGGAATTAACACCAGATATTCCAAACGTATCGGAAGAAGCTACAAAAGATCTTGATCAAAATGGTATCATTCGCATTGGTGCAACAATCAAAGAAGGTGATATTATCATAGGAAAAATTACACCAAAAGGTGAAAGTGATCCTACACCGGAAGAGAAATTACTTCGTGCAATATTTGGTGATAAAGCCGGTGATGCAAAAGATGCATCCCTAAAAGCGCCAAGTGGTACAGAAGGTGTTGTGATAGATAAACGTTTATTTCAACGTGCTAAGAAAGATAAAAATGCAAAGGTTCGTGAGAAAGCTCAGATTGATAAAATTGAGAAAAATCACGAGGCTAATGAAGAAAAATTAATGCAGATGTTGCAGGAAAAACTGCAAACAATGTTGTTGGAAAAAACAAGTCAGGGCATTACAAACAATTTTGGTGAAGTATTAATTGGTAAAGGGGTAAAGTTTACTGTTAAAAATCTTGCCGGTATTGATTATGTAAACGTAAACCCACTTGGATGGAGTAATGATGAAAAAACGAATGATTTAATCAATACGTTGCTACACAATTACAACATCAAATTCAACGAAGAATTGGGTCGTTATAAAAGAGAGAAATTCAACATCTCTATTGGCGATGAATTGCCTGCAGGTGTATTGAAATTGGCTAAAGTTTACATGGCTATAAAGCGTAAACTAAAAGTAGGGGATAAGATGGCGGGTCGTCACGGTAACAAAGGTATTGTTGCGAAAATTGTTCGTCAGGAAGATATGCCGTTCCTTGCAGATGGAACACCGGTAGATATTGTATTGAATCCATTGGGTGTACCAAGTCGAATGAACCTTGGACAGATATATGAAACAGCATTGGGCTGGGCAGGTGAAAAATTAGGAGTGCGTTTTGCAACACCGATCTTTGATGGTGCGTCTGTAGATGAAATTGCTGAGAATATTGAGAAAGCAGGTCTTCCTAAATTTGGTCATACTTATTTGTATGATGGAGAAACAGGAGATCGTTTTGATCAGAAAGCAACTGTGGGTATCATTTACATCATCAAACTCCATCACATGGTAGATGATAAAATGCACGCACGTTCAATCGGGCCATACTCTCTTATTACACAACAGCCATTGGGCGGTAAAGCACAGTTTGGTGGGCAACGTTTTGGAGAGATGGAGTGTTGGGCGCTTGAGGCTTATGGTGCATCCAATATCTTGCAGGAATTATTAACTATTAAATCGGATGATATCATAGGAAGGGCAAAAACTTATGAAGCAATCGTGAAAGGTGATAACATTCCTAGAGGCGGAATTCCTGAATCATTCAATGTATTGGTTCATGAATTAAGAGGATTAGGACTTGATCTTAAGTTTGAGTAAAATATAATTATTGAGTATTTAAAGTTTAGCAATAAATTTTAAGTGCTCAATTTTAAAATTTCAGACTTAAAAATTATTTATTACAAATCATTAATTATAATATGGCATTCAAAAAAGAAAATCGTCCGAGAGCAAGTTTTTCTCAAATCACGATTGGTTTGGCTTCGCCCGATAGCATTCTTGAAAGAAGCTACGGAGAAGTTTTAAAGCCTGAAACTATTAACTACCGTACTTACAAACCTGAAAGAGATGGTTTGTTTTGCGAAAGAATATTCGGGCCTGTAAAAGATTATGAATGTGCTTGTGGAAAGTACAAGCGTATTCGATATAAAGGAATTGTTTGTGATCGTTGTGGTGTAGAAGTAACGGAGAAAAAAGTACGTCGTGAAAGAATGGGTCACATTAAACTTGTTGTACCTGTTGTTCATATCTGGTATTTTAAATCATTGCCAAATAAAATTGGTTACCTACTTGGAATGAGTTCTAAGAAATTAGAAACCATCGTTTATTATGAGCGTTTCGTAGTAATCAATTCAGGCATACGTGCAGATAAAGGACAGAACTACGGTGATCTTTTAAC
>JANXTG010000095.1 GCA_025352525.1 Ferruginibacter sp. | reverse complement strand
GGAGCCGTAGGTATTATTTTTATTGCAGACGAAACTGCAGAACAGGCTTGGGATGATGCCGATGAAAACTTTAAACGAGGAACTTATGATATTGAAGGAGGAACAAACGAAAATCTTTCAACAACGGTTCCTGTTCTTTGGTTACATGCAGGTTTAAAAAATACTTTACAGCAAAATAATGCGATATTAAAAATAAATATTATTGTATCAAAATATGCTTACCCATCGGTTAATGTTGTTGGTAAAATTGATGGTACTGATGCAAAATTAAAATCTGAATATTTATTATACAGTGGTCATACAGATGCACACGGCATTAGAAATGAAATTAAAAATGATTCCATTTTTTATGGTGCAGATGATAACGGAAGTGTCAATGTTGCTATGCTCGCAAATGCAAGAGCCTTCATAAAATTTCCGTCAAAGCGTTCAATTTTATTTGTCATACATGGTGCAGAAGAGAGAGGTTTGTTGGGATCAAAATATTATTCACAACATCCCACAGTACCAATAAAATCGATTGTTACGGTTTTAAATGGTGATATGATTGGCAGAAACAATATTGACAGTGCAACAATTTTAGGAAGTATTCCTCCGCACAGAAATTCTGTAGATCTAGTAAATATGGCATTTGCAGCCAATAAGGAAGGTCCAAAATTTATACTTGATTCATCGTGGGATAAAGTTACCCATGTAGAAGGATGGTATTTTAGAAGTGATCATTTGCCATACGCCCGTTTAGGAATTCCTGCACTTATGTACACAACCCTTTTGCACCCTGATTACCACACGCCTCAGGATAATGCTCAAAATATTAATTATGACAAATTAAAAAGAATGGCAGACTGGATGTACAGAACGGGTTACAAAGTTGCTAACGCAGCAACACGGCCGGCAACAGATAAAAATTTTAAACTGGAAAGATGATGAATTAATTTAAAATACTTTTTAAATTAAAAAAATCCCCTTTGATATTTTCAAAGGGGATTTTACTGATAAATAAAATTTATATCGTTGAAACATCAATAACAAATCTGTAGCGAACATCACCCTTCAGCATGCGTGCGTAAGATTCAGTGATGTCTTTTATATCAATCATTTCAATATCTGAAACAATGTTGTGTTCTGCGCAATAGTCAAGCATTTCCTGTGTTTCCGCAATACCACCAATACCTGAACCTGCAACACTTTTTCTTCCGCCAATTAATGCAAACGCAGAAATTTTATGAGGATTTGAAGGTGCTCCAACACAAATATGTACACCGTTTGTTTTCAGCATTCCAAGATACATATTCATATCATGTTCTGCTGATACAGTATCTAAAATAAAATCGAATGAATTTTTTACAGATGCAGCCTGTACTTCATCTTTTGATACAATAAAATGATGCGCACCCAATGCTTTTGCAGCTTCTTCTTTGGAAGCCGAAGTACTTAAGACTGTAACATCAGCGCCAAATGCAACACCAAATTTTACTGCCATATGTCCTAATCCACCTAATCCAAGTACGGCAAGTTTGTGTCCTTTGCCCACTTTCCAGTGGCGCAGTGGTGAGTATGTTGTAATGCCTGCACATAATAACGGTGCAACTGCCGGTAACGAAAGTTTATCAGAAATGTGCAATACAAAATCTTCGTGCACAACAATATTATCTGAGTATCCGCCGTAGGTTGGTACACCATCTTTACCCATACCATTATATGTACCTACATTTCCGTTTTCACAATACTGCTCAATTCCATCTTTACAATTATCACATACTCTGCAGGAATCAACCATGCAGCCAACACCCGCAAGTTCACCGGTCTTAAATTTCTTGACTGAACTTCCTGTTTTTATAATTGTGCCAACAATTTCATGCCCGGGTACCATTGGAAAGATTCCTGGAAACCAGTCATTTTTTATTTGATGAAGATCGGAATGGCATACACCACAATAAGCAATATTTATTTGCACATCGTTTGGACCAAGTTCTCTTCTTTCAAAATTCCATGGTGTGAGGTCGGCCGTTGGGCTTTGGGCTGCGTAACCTTTTGCTGCTGTCATAATTTTAATTTAAATGAATATAATTTTATAGAATAAAAACTTTTTAATGCTGTTTGCATAAGTATCGGAAAAAATTATTTTAAAGTTTTATACGATCAATAATTTTTTAGAAAAAATTAGGTGCAAAAAAAATGCCCCAAAATTATTTCGGGACATTTTTATACATATATTTTTAATCTTTTTTCTTTGTTCCGTTATCCAACTTGCTGTGGTATCTGCTGTAACCAAAATAGATTACAAAACCAATTGCAAGCCATGCTATAAGTCTTAACCAGTTTGTCCAACCCAATCCGTAGATCATGGCTGCACAAACAATAATACCAAGTATAGGAACTAATGGTACTAATGGTGTTTTAAACTGGCGTGGAAGATCTGGATCGGTTTTGCGAAGTATTATCACAGCTATACACACCAGCATAAATGCAAATAATGTTCCAATGCTTGTCATATCACCCACAATATCTCCAGGTACCAACGCAGCAAATAAACCAACAATCACAAGTATAAATAAATTTGCTTTGTAAGGTGTTTTATATTTTGGATGCACATCACTAAAAACTTTAGGTAGCATTCCATCTTTACTCATACTGTAAAACACACGGCTTTGGCCTAATAGCATTACAAGTATGACAGATGAAAAACCTGCAAGAATAGCAACGGTCACCAATTTGCCTAACCAGCCATAACCCGGCATAAATTTATTTATTGCTGCTACAACAGATGCTTCGCCTCCTTCTGTACGAAAGAAATTTACATCACCTAAACCTGTAAGTACATGTGCAAATAAAATGTAAAGCACTGTACAAACTGCTAAAGATCCTAAAATACCTATTGGCATTGCAACTTTTGGATTTTTAGTTTCCTGTGCAGCAGTGCTTACTGCATCAAAACCAATGAAGGCAAAAAATACTGTACCCGCAGCTCCCAATATTCCCATTATTCCACCAAATGCATGGGTTACACCTGCATGATCGGTAAAGGTTGAAGGTTCAGGTATGTATGGTACATGATTGGCAGGATTAATAAAACTCCAGCCAAATATTATTATAAGTATGACAATTGCAACTTTTGCTATAACAATAATCCCGTTTACAAAAGCCGATTCCTGTGTTCCTTTTATTAATAATAAGCTTAGCAAAGAAACTATACCGAAAGCAGGAATATTAAGAATCCCGTGCCGTACAACACCGGTAGCATCAGGTATGGAATGTTGAAAAGGGGAGTGACACCATTCGTATGCAATAGCTTTCCAATGAAAAACGTTTACAAGTAAATTGTTTAGATATTCACTCCATGCAATACCAACCGTTGCTGCACCTACAGCATATTCTAAAACCAAATCCCATCCAATAATCCAGGCCATTAATTCACCCATAGTGGCGTAAGTATAAGTGTATGCACTACCTGAAATAGGAATTGATGAAGAAAGTTCAGCATAACAAAGACCTGCCAATGCACAACCTACAGCAGCAACTATAAAACCTATTGTTACAGATGGACCTGCGCTCTGTGCTGCTGCTGCGGCAGTTCTAACAAAAAGACCGGCACCAATAATTGCTCCTATCCCCAAAGCAACAAGGGCGCCCGCACTGAGTGTTTTCTTTAATCCCTTTTCAGTATCAGCTGCTTCTGCCAACAACACACTAATCGGTTTTTTTACAAATAAACTCATATTGTTTTTTAGTTTTGATAAAAATGAACTCGAAAATTAAGCAATAATCTTTAAAAAATATCTGTGTTTATAATTTTGATACACACTTTCTTACAACAAGCATTAAATACTATATTGCAAATTATAACTTTAGCTTATGGAAATAAAGGCAGCAGGGCGCAGTAAACTTACTCTTTATATAGGTATCGGATTGGTATTGGGAATTGTTGCAGGGTTTTTATTGAACACTTATTATGTAGGAAATGAAAATTTAAATATTTCCAATGCAGAATTTCAGCAGAAAAATTTGCACGATAAAATGAAGGGTTTTGAAACTGCAAAGGATACTGTTACTTATCAAAAATTTGCTGCACAGAACAAACAACTGGATGCTTTAAAAAAAATAACAGAAAAAGAAATTACTGCGGATGTTCTCGGTGAAAACGCTTTTAAAACTGTTGTACTTTTAAACGACTCCATCAAAAATATTGACGGGCGTATGGCTGCAATGCTCGATACCTCAAATATTCAATATAAAAACCTTGTAAAACAAACTGCTCTCTTAGCAATACAGAAATCGGAAGTAACCAAAGCACGTGATAAAAAGCTCGATTGGTTTACCATACTTGCTGATATATTTTTAAGATTAATAAAAATGATCGTAGCGCCACTTGTTTTTACAACATTGGTTGTGGGCGTTGCAAAACTGGGCGATATAAAAGCAGTTGGAAGAATAGGCGGTAAGACATTGCTTTGGTTTCTAAGTGCTTCGTTAATCAGTTTATTATTGGGTTTAATACTTGTTAATCTTTTTCAACCAGGTATTGCCATGCACCTTTCTTTGCCTGATGCAAATGCAAGTTCAGGAGTAGATAAAGCTGCATTAAGTGTAAAAGAATTTTTTTACCATGTTTTTCCTGCCAGTGTTATTGATGCTATGGCTAAGAATGAAATTTTGCAAATCGTAGTATTCGCACTTTTCTTTGGCGTGGCCGCGGCTGCATTGGGAGATATAGCTGCCCCGGTTGTAAGAGCTTTAGATGCAATGGCACATATTATTTTAAAAGTAACAGGTTATGTAATGAAATTTGCACCATTTGCCGTATTTGGTGCAATGGCGGCGATAATTGCTAAACAAGGGTTGGGCATCTTAAAAACCTACTCAATTTTTATTGGTGAATTTTATTTTGGTCTTGCTTTGTTATGGATCGTTTTAATTCTTGCCGGAGCAGCATTTATTGGTAAAAGAATTTTTACGCTTTTAAAAAGAATTAAAGAACCTGCACTTATTGCTTTCAGCACTGCAAGCAGCGAAGCAGCTTTTCCTAAAACCATGTTGGAGCTGGAAAGGTTTGGCTGTCAAGATAAAATTGTAAGTTTTGTATTGCCGTTAGGTTATTCCTTTAATCTGGATGGTAGTATGATGTACATGACATTTGCTGCATTATTTATTGCACAGAGTTATGGAATACATTTAGATATTACAACCCAAATAAGTATGTTGCTTGTGTTAATGCTTACCAGTAAAGGCATAGCAGGCGTGCCCAGAGCATCCCTTGTAGTAATAGCTGGTACCTTGGCAACGTTTAATATTCCGGAAGCCGGGTTGGCACTATTATTAGGTATCGATCCCTTGCTTGATATGGGAAGAAGTGCAACAAATGTTTTAGGTAACAGTATTGCAACGGTTGTAGTAAGTAAAATGGAAGGTGAATTAAAGAATCCTGAAAATGATTAAAATTCAATTTCAAACATCAAACTAAATAAATGCAAAGAATTATATTATTGCTTGTTACGCTTTTTATGGTTCAGTATGGTAAAAGCCAGGACAGCATAACCATAAAATTTAAGAATCAATATAAGGCAGAGGCTAAAAAAATTGTGGTTTCTTTTAAGGGTATCAATTATACGCCGGATGATAAAGCAGCTCTTACTGTTTCGATAAATAAAACTGATTCCTTAATTGTATCTGGTAATGATTACAATGCGCAACAATTTTCACTATCAAATATAGCAGAAGATAATATTATTACTGTAAAGAAAAATTTTTCGTGGAAGGATTTATTAACACCCATGTTTTACATAATTTTTGGTGGAATTTGGTTTGTAATATTTGTAATTTTTGCAGAAACAGGTTTGTTTGCAGGCTTTTTTTTACCAGGTGATTCTTTGTTATTTGTAGCCGGCATTTATAGTTTCGATCTGGTAAACAGCGGTCTTGGTTTTAATGGGGGTCCTTTTTTAAATTTAGTTGTATTGGGAGTAATAATTTCAATAGCCGGTATTATTGGAAACTTCGTAGGATATTGGTTTGGGAGAAAAAGTGGACCTTTTCTTTTTGAACGAAAAGATACTTTTTTCTTTCGCAAAAAATATCTTTTTCAGGCTAAAGATTTTTATGAAAAACATGGCGGCGGTGCAATTGTTATGGCAAGGTTTTTACCGATTGTAAGAACATTTGCCCCGATAGTTGCGGGTATTGTAGGTATGGAAAAGCAAAAATTTACTTATTATAACATTGTTGGTTGCGTAGCCTGGGTTTTTGTAATGTTGTTTGCAGGCCATTATCTGCAGGAGCTTTTTTTAAAGCAATTTAATTTTGATTTGCGGGAACATCTGGAAGTAATTGTTGTCGGTATAGTTTTAGTTACCACAGCGCCAGTAATTTTAAAATTAATTTTCGGAAAATCTTCAGCACCAAAAGAAAAAATCTAACTGCTTCTTCATGCAAAAAACTTCTTCTGATTCTGTTTTTAATATTGTTGTGCTCGTAGCAGCACTGGGTTACTTTGTAGATATTTATGATCTGCTTTTATTTAACATCGTAAGGGTTGATAGCCTTACTGACCTTGGCTTAAATGCAGCGCAAATAAAATCGGCAGGAGAATTTATTATCAGCACACAAATGATTGGTTTGCTTATTGGCGGTATTATTTGGGGCGTGCTGGGTGATAAAAAAGGAAGGTTAAGTGTATTGTTTGGATCAATAATTTTATATAGCATTGCAAATATTGTAAATGGTTTTGTACAAACACCCAATCAATATGCATTGGTACGCTTTGTAGCAGGGCTGGGGCTTGCAGGCGAATTAGGTGCCGGTATCACGTTAGTAAGTGAACTTGTTTCAAAAGAAAAAAGAGGTCTGAGTACTTCGCTTGTTGCAGGCATAGGTTTAACGGGGGCGGTTGTTGCTTATTTTATCTCCTTAAAATTTCACTGGCGAACCTGCTACTTTATCGGTGGAGGTTTAGGTTTTTGTCTATTGTTGTTGCGTGTTTCAGTCTTTGAAAGTGGTATGTACAATGCCGTAAAAGAAATGAAAATTGCAAAAGGAAATTTCCTGATGTTTTTTAATAAAAGATCTCGGTTTAAAAAATATTTATTAGCTATTTTGATAGGATTGCCTACATGGTATGTTATTGGAATACTTATAGCTTTTTCAAATAATTTTGGGGAGCAATTTGGAATAAGTGAAAAGGTACTCCCCAAAAAAGCAACCATGTTTGCATATGTTGGTATTGCAATAGGAGATGTATTAGTTGGGCTTCTCAGCCATTGGTTAAAAAGCAGAAAAAAAGCATTATTTATCTTCTTTTTGTTTACGGTAATTTCTATATCATTTTATTTTATGCAGAATGGTAAAGGCGGAGCATCTGTCATGTATTTAATTTGTGCGGCAATGGGTTTTAGTACTGGGTTTTGGGCAATTTTTGTAACCATGGCAGCTGAGCAGTTTGGTACCAATTTAAGAGCAAGCGCAGCCACTACAATACCTAACATGGTTAGAGGTTCATTGCCGTTAATGTTATTGCTGTTTAACGGCTTCCAAAATTTTACCACTTATATAAATGCCGCAATTTGGGTAGGAATTATTGTAATGGTTGTGAGTACTACAGCAGCATATTTTACCAAGGAAACTTTTGGTAAGGACCTTAATTTTATTGAGGAATAAAGAAAATCATCTTGGCAAAAAAAATCCTTATAATTCGTTTTTCTTCTATTGGAGATATTGTACTGGCAAGCCCGGTATTTCGTTGCGTAAAAAAACAATTGCCCGATGCTGAAGTTCATTTTCTAACAAAACTTTCTTACAAAATTGTAACTGCTGCAAATCCTTTTATTGATAAATTCTTTTATTATGACGATAATATGGAAGATTTGGTGGCAAGGTTAAAAGCAGAAAATTACGATCATGTTATCGATCTGCATAACAATATCCGCAGCAATAAGATAAAAAGAATACTTTCCAGAGATACACATACAATAGACAAACTAACTTTTAAAAAATTTTTACTTACGCAATTAAATATTGATGTAATGCCTGATAGGCATATTACACAACGCAGTCTTGATACTGTTGTATCCTTGGGTGTTAAAGATGATGGTGGTGGCCTGGATTATTTTATTGGCAAAGAATATGAACTAAAACGGGATGATATTCCCACAGGTCATCTTGCAGGATTTATTGTAATAGTCATTGGCGCTACTTATTTTACCAAACGTTTTCCTGTTCATAAAATTATAGAGCTCTGTAGTAAAATTAATCATCCAATTATTTTACTTGGTGGTAAAGAAGATGCAGCTAATGGAAAAATTATTTCTGATAATGATTCTGTAAAAATATATAATGCCTGCGGGAAATTTAATATAAGTGAGTCTGCAGATATTATTAAAAAGGCAAAACTTGTTATCAGTAATGATACAGGTATGCAATATATAGCCTGTGCGCTCAAACGCCCCGTAATTGCACTTTGGGGTGGCACATCACCGGACCTTGATGTAGAACCGTATTACGGCAGTAATTTTTTGGGTAATCTGCAAAAGCCAGTATACGAAAACGTTGTACTTAATTTAAAATGCCAGCCTTGCAGCAAATATGGCTTAAACAAATGTCCGCTCGAAAATTTTAATTGTATGGAAAAAATAAATGTTGATGGGCTGGTCGAAAAAGTGAAACAAAAAATCTAATTAGATATCTAACCAAGCCCCAAAGCGTTTACAAACTGCTGTTAATTGATTACTAATTATACTTCCTTTAATATCTTGTATAAAAAGATTTCTGTTCTTTTGTCTCTTTGAAAACTGCTTTCCATGAAATTTTTCTTTTTTGTTTTTCTTTCTTTCTTTCTTTATTTACTACCTGTGGCGCAAGTTACCACAAATGTTTATTGGACAGAGCAGACAGAAATGAACAAAACCAATACCATTTATTATAATCCAACAAAAAATTTACTTTGGGATGATTTTAAAGGAGTGCCGGGTTCGCCAGGTCCCGTTGCTGCTATTACTGCATCAGGTTTTGGATACAAGGCAAACATGAATTCATCTAACGGCAAAGGAGAAATAAACGTAGCAGTTTTTTGTTATTTTAATAAAAAAGGATCTTGGGTAAAACCGGGAAAAACAACCACGTACATTTTAAATCATGAGCAGCATCACTTTGATGTTAGCTATTTGGCTGCAGGCATCTTTATAAACAAATTAAAAAATACGGTTATCACCACATCAAATTGTAATTTGGTTTTGCCAAAAATTTACAAAGAATGTTGTGATATGATGAATAAGATGCAGGATGATTATGATGGACAAACCATGAACGGACAATTAGAGGACAAACAAAAAAAATGGAATAATTTTTTTGCTGAGAAAGTTCCCCTCATTACAAAGTAACAATCAGCACAGGTATTTTCAATTCATGCCTTACAGCATTAACCGTTTCGCCATAAATAATATCTTTTACCCCTGAATGTCCATGGGCTCCCATCACAATTAAATCAGCTTTTTTTTCCTTCACAATTCGCACAATTTCTTTTACCCTGCTTTTGTAACCAATCTCTGCTGTAACTTTTAGACCTTTTGACTGAAGCTGGTTTACGTATTGTTCAAGTTGTTCCTTATCCTTGGTAGTTTCATTATCATTGCTGTTTTCGCCTAATAAATTTGCAGATGCACTTTCCACAATATGTATTAATAAATAGTTTGAATTTTCGTTCCCTTGGCCCAAAGCGTAGGCAATTATTTTATGGTCATCTTTACTAAAATCCAATGCTATTGCAATGTTTTTGTAGGTGGGTATTACTAACTCGGGCAGCAGATTAACTGCGCTATGCATGGCAATTGATTTTTGTGCAATCTTATTTTTAAACAATGGGAAAAAAGTAATGTAAATAAGTATGCTCCCAAAAAATATTGCAGCAGCAATTAAAAATATCTTTGGCCAAACAGCATCAGCATTAAATATGACCATTGATTTCTCCACCAATAACCTCAAATTTAAATAAACAAGAACGGCAGCAATTGCTCCCGCTGTAATTTTAGTGAGATTATTAATAGCAAATTTACCCATTGTTTTTTTATCGCTCACAAAATATATTAATGGAATAACAGCAAACCCAAGTTGCATACTTAATATAACCTGGCTCATTACCAACAGACTTCCCACTTCTTTTTCTCCATAAATTAATATTACAATTAATGCAGGCACAATTGCTACCATTCTCGTTATTAATCTGCGCAGCAAAGGATTTATTCTTAAGCTTAAATAACCTTCCATAATAATTTGTCCTGCAAGAGTTCCTGTAACAGTACTGCTTTGTCCTGCTGCAATTAATGCCACAGCGAAAAGTATAGGTGCTGATTTACCTAGAAAAGAAGGAAGCAGTTCATGTGCATCCTGTATTTCTTTTGTACCTGCATATTCCGTCCCAAAAAATAAAGTGCCCGCCAATACGAGTATAGCAGCGTTTACAAAAAAAGCAAGATTAAGCGCAATTGTTGTATCTATTCTGTTGAACTTTATGGCCTGCCTAATACCAAAATCTGTCCGGTCAATTTTTCTGGATTGCACCAGTGCTGAATGTAAATAAAGATTGTGCGGCATTACCGTTGCGCCAATAATGCCTACGGCTAAAAAAAGAGCAGTTTCGTTGTGAGGATTTGTTTTATCAGGAAATGTTGGCAAAAATCCTTTTACGATTTCACCAACATCGGGCGCAGCCATTAATATTTGAATTAAAAAAGCAACAAAAATTACACCTACTAATGCAATTATAAATGCTTCCATTTTCCTCATACCAAGTTTTTGTAAATAGAGCAACAAAAACGTATCCAGCACAGTAATGCTAACTCCCCAAACCAATGGTAAGCCCGTTAATAATTGTATGCCAATTGCCATTCCTAAAACCTCAGCAAGATCGCAGGCAGCTATGGCCACTTCTGCCAATAAGTACAAAATAAAATTAACTCCTCTAGGGTAAGTTTCTCTATTTGCCTGAGCAAGATCTCTTCCTCTCACAATACCAAGCCGGGCTGATAAACCCTGTAACAGTAATGCCATAAGGTTACTCATCAACAATACCCAAATCAACGCATAACCATACGTACTGCCGCCTTCTATATCTGTTGCCCAATTACCGGGATCCATATAACCAACGCTTATTAAATAAGCTGGTCCTAAAAATGAAAATATTTTTCTTAATCCTTTTTTAGGAATAGTTGTATCAACACTATTATAAACTTCACTCAGCGATTTGTAAGGCAAATCTTTTTTTATCATACATCTAAAGGTCTAAACTTCGTTTATATGAATTTTAGAGTTAGCCAAATCTAATAATAAATAACTGTTCATTTTGTTTTTTTATTTTTTTTTCTCTTATAATAAAATTACTTATTTCTTAATATGAGACATAAAAACATCCTTCGCTTTTTTTAATTATTCCTTTTTATATTGCAGTTCATTAAATAAAAAAAAATGAATTTTAAAAGCTACGAAGTTCCTTATTTGGTAGATCCTGCGTATTCAAAGAAATCGGCCTATTTTTCAATGGAATTTGCAGTTCATCAGCCATTAAAAATATATAGTGGTGGTTTAGGTTACTTAAGCGGCTCTCATCTAAGAAGCGCTTATGAATTAAGACAAAATCTTGTAGGTATTGGTATACTTTGGAAGTATGGATATTATGACCAGGCTCGCAATCCAGATCAAACATTGCAGGTGCAGTGGAATGAAAAAATTTATAATTTTTTAGAAGATACCGGAATTAAATTTCAGATAACAATACATGAGCATCCTGTTTGGGTAAAAGTTTTTTATTTAAACCCGGAAACTTTTAAAAGTGCACCACTCTTTTTACTAAGTACAGACCTGCCTGAAAACGATTTTGTTTCTCAAACTATAACACACAGATTGTACGATGCAAATGTTGCTACAAAAGTGGCGCAGTTTATTTTGCTTGGTGTTGGTGGTGCAAAGTTGATGGATGAATTAAATTTTAATCCTGATGTATATCATTTAAATGAAGCACACGCTGTAAGTTCTGCATTTTATCTTTATCAAAAGTTTGGTAAAAATAAAGAGGAAGTAAAAAAGCGTATGGTGTTTACAACACATACACCAGAAGAAGCAGGAAATGAAAAACATGATATGTATTTGTGTGAAAAGATGGGTTATTTCTGCGGTTTATCTTTAGATGAAGCGAGGGCATTAACGGGCATTATGGATAATGAGTTTAATCATTCTCTTGCTGCATTGCGTTTTGCAAGATTGGCAAATGGTGTAAGCCAGCTCCATGGTGAGGTGAGCAGAAAAATGTGGAGTAAATACGAAAACATTTGTGAGATAAAAGCAATAACGAATGCGCAAAACTGGCATTATTGGGCAGACAAGCAATTATATAATTTTGCTGATACACAAAACGAGGAAGGATTTACTGACAGAAAAAGATATCTTAAAAAAAGAGCTTTTGAATTGGTAGCCGACCAGTCAGGTAAAGTGATGAACCCCGATGTGCTTACAATTGTATGGGCAAGACGTTTTGCAGGTTACAAACGTGCGGAACTTATTACCAGAAATCAGGAGAAATTTGCTGCATTAATGGCAAATACCAAATACCCTGTACAGATCATTTGGGCCGGAAAGCCTTACCCTGTTGATTATCCTGCAATCAGTGATTTTAATTTTCTTGTAAATTTAAGTAAGCAGTTTTCTAATGTTGCCGTATGCGTCGGTTATGAACTTGCATTGAGCAAAAGGTTAAAACAGGCGTCTGATGTATGGTTAAACAATCCTCGTGTGCCAAGAGAAGCAAGTGGTACAAGTGGAATGACCGCAGCTATGAATGGTGCAGTAAATTTTAGTACAAATGATGGTTGGATATGCGAATTTATTAATCACGGTAACAATGGTTTTTTGATACCACCTGCTGATTATGATAACATGGGAACACATGAGCAGGATGAATACGATCTGGAAAAAATGTATGAAATTCTGGAAAACCAGATTTTGCCAATGTACTACGAAAACGCAAACGTATGGCGACAGATTGTTAAGAACGGGATGCACGATGTAAGATGGCAGTTTGATAGCAACAGAATGGCAAAAGAATATTACGATATAATGTACAATGGATAATCGTTCTGCATAATTTTATCAATAAAAATATCTTCTCGCCTTAAGCGGGAAGTTTTTTATTTGGAAGAGAGCTACAGTTTTCATCTTCCAAAATAATATTAAACCTTTTAATTTTTACCATGGATAATTTTATAAAAAATATTGAAGTTCGGTGGTCTGATCTTGATCCGAATTTTCATGTGCTACATTCAAAATATTATGATTTTGGAGCTTATTGCCGAATGGCTTTTTTAGTAGAAAATGGGTTAAGCCCAGCTATTATGGTAGAACATAAAATTGGTCCAATATTGTTTAGAGAGGAGTGTGTTTTTAAAAGAGAAATCTTTTTTGGCGATAAGGTTACCGTTAATGTTAAGGTTGATAAAGTTACCGCTGATTTTGGGCGCTGGACAATGATACATGAAATTTATAAAAATGATGAAACGCTTGCTGCAATTATAACTGCTGATGGTGCATGGTTAAATACCTCAATTAGAAAACTTACTGTTCCACCTGCGGTTGTAATTTCATTATTTGAAATTGCCCCAAAAACAGCATCTTTCAAAATTTCTTAGTTTTTAATGAATTGAATTTTCCAACATGATTGCCAGAACCGTAAATCTTTACAAAAATGCTTACAGTGGCCTTACCAACAAAGTATGGCTATTAAGTATTGTAATGCTTATAAACCGAAGCGGAACGATGGTGTTGGCTTTTATGACTTTGTATTGTAATCACCTGGGTTATACATTAAAACAAGGTGGTTATGTTGTTGCGGTTTATGGTTTGGGTTCTATTGTTGGTGCGTTAATTGGCGGAAAAATAAGTGACCGTTTTGGCTTTTATTATGTTCAGTTCGGCGCTCTGTTTTTAGGAGGTGTAATGTTTATTGTTTTGGGGCAGATGAATTCATATCTTTCTATTATCGTTTGCACGTTTTTTTTAAGTATGATTAATGAAAGTTTTCGCCCTGCAAACGCTACTGCAATTGCGTTATACAGCACACCGGAAAACAGAAC
>JANXTG010000085.1 GCA_025352525.1 Ferruginibacter sp. | reverse complement strand
GTACATTTTAGAATGAAAATGGATGCAGTACCAGGTATACCAACTACTTTATGGTTTACACCAAAGTATACAACAGAAGAAATGAAAGTCCGCACAGGAAATCCAAACTTTACTTTTGAAATTAGTTGTGATCAGATATGTGGTGCCGGACATTTTTCAATGAGGGGAATAATTGTAGTAGAAAAACCCGAAGAATACAAAAAATGGCTTTCCGATCAAAAGCCGGAGTATTATACTCTGTTTCCGGATAAAGATCCCAATAAAATCGATTCTACAAAAACACTTGCAGCAATACTTCCCGGTAAATAAAAAATATTAAAGAAAAAAAATAAACAATGAGCAACGTCATAACATTAAATGAGGCAGCGGTTCAACAAGATTTTCAACAAGATGTACATCTTGATCATCATCATAAAGAAACGTTTATTTCAAAATACGTTTTTAGTTTAGATCATAAAACAATTTCTAAACAGTTTTTGGTTACAGGGATTATCTGGGCAATTATAGGAGGTCTATTCTCCGTTATTTTCAGGTTGCAACTTGGTTTTCCAAATAGTACTTTTCCATGGCTGGAAGATTTGCTTGGACATTGGGCAAAAGGGGGTAAAATTCAACCTGAATTTTATTATGCGCTTGTAACTATGCACGGGACAATTCTTGTGTTCTTTGTATTAACTGCAGGTCTGAGTGGAACTTTTTCTAATTTTCTTATACCATTGCAAATTGGTGCTAGAGATATGGCTTCACCACTTTTAAATTGTATGAGCTATTGGTTCTTTTTTGGAGCATCAGTTGTAATGATGTCTTCATTATTTGTACAAACAGGACCTGCAAGTGGAGGCTGGACAATCTATCCGCCATTAAGTGCTTTAGGCGATGCATCTGCAGGTAGCAAAATTGGTATGGATCTTTGGCTTGTGAGTATGGCATTGTTTATTGTGTCTTCACTTTTAGGGGGCTTAAATTATATTACCACTGTTTTAAACATGCGCACAAAAGGGATGAGCATGACAAGAATGCCATTAACCATTTGGGCATTTTTCTTTACCGCTGTATTGGGTGTGCTTTCTTTCCCTGTATTATTATCAGGAGCCATTTTATTATTGTTCGATAGAAATTTAGGAACTAGTTTCTTTTTAAGTGATATAGTTGTAGCAGGTAAAGTATTACCAAACGAAGGCGGAAGTGCAATTTTGTTCCAGCATTTATTCTGGTTCTTAGGTCATCCTGAAGTTTATATTATTTTACTACCTGCAATGGGTATGTCATCAGAAATATTATCTGTCAATAGCCGTAAACCTATTTTCGGTTACATGGCAATGGTTGGTTCATTATTCGCAATTACAATACTTGCCTTCCTTGTATGGGCGCATCATATGTTTGTAACAGGTTTAAATCCTTTCTTAGGTGCATTCTTCGTGTTGCTTACTTTATTAATAGCCGTTCCATCAGCAATTAAAGTGTTTAACTGGCTTACTACTTTGTGGAGAGGAAATATCCGTTTTACACCGGCTATGCTTTTTGCTATTGGTTTTGTCAGTTTGTTTATCAGCGGTGGACTAACAGGTATATTTCTTGGAAATTCTGCATTGGATATCCACTTACATGATACTTATTTTGTAATTGCCCACTTTCATATAGTAATGGGTGTGGCATCCTTCTTCGGATTATTTGCGGGTGTATATCACTGGTTCCCTAAAATGTTTGGAAGGTTTATGAACAATACACTTTCATACATACACTTTTGGTTAACTATTGTCGGTGCATACTTAATTTTCTGGCCAATGCACTATGAAGGTCTTGCAGGTATGCCTCGGAGATATTATGATTTCTCCAACTGGGAATCCTTTAAAATGTTTGGCGGGTTAAATGAATTTATAAGTATCGTTTCAATGGTGGTATTTGCTGCGCAGATTTTATTTGTAATTAACTTCTTTTACAGTATTTGGAAAGGTAGAAAAGTTACAACGATGAACCCATGGGATGCAAATACTCTGGAATGGACTACTCCGATAAGACCGGGTCACGGTAACTGGGTTGGTGAAATACCTGAAGTACACAGATGGCCATATGATTATGCAAAAGAAGGTAAAGACGGAAAAGACTTTATTATGCAAAATGTACCTGTAGGAGAGGATGAAGAAAAGCATTAATATATTTATAATTTGCTGATGTGCTAAATTGTTAATTACAAAAGGCTATTCAGTTTCACGATGAACAAAATAGAAAATATAGGAATAACAGATTCTAAGTCTTTTGCATTGGCTAGCAAGGTTAAAGATTATTTTCAACTCATAAAGTTTACATTAAGCTTTATGGTGGTTTTTAGCACTGTAGTAAGTTTTTTAATAGCACCTTACGAGCACGTTTACACAAGGCATCCGTTGCTATCAGTTCTTTTACTTTTTGTGGCAGGTCTTTTTATAACGGGTTCTGCCAACACCATTAATCAGGTCTTAGAGAAAGATACCGATGCCATGATGCTTAGAACTGCAAAGCGACCTATTGCAAGTGGAAGAATGAGTGTAAATGAAGGTTATATTTTTGCATTTATCACAGGTCTTTTGGGCTTTGCGATGATGTGGTATCTTTTTAACCTTAATAGTGCATTGGTTGGTTTGGCAAGTTTATTTATTTATGGTTTTGTTTATACGCCTCTAAAAAAAGTAAATTCTGTAGCTGTGTTGGTGGGAGCTATACCAGGAGCTTTACCTTGTTTGATAGGATGGGTAGCAGCAACAGACAACTTTGAAACCGGTGGGTGGATTTTGTTTGCAATACAATTTATCTGGCAATTTCCTCATTTTTGGGCAATAGCCTGGCTTGCGCATGAAGATTACAGCAAAGCAGGATTTAAACTATTGCCAAGCGACAAAGGCCCAACAAAGTTTACAGCATTGCAAACTATAATGTACAGCGCAATGATGATCCCAATAGGAATTTTGCCTTTTGTTTATGGACTTTGCGGCATAACAAGTATGTGGATTTTGCTTGGCTGTAATTTGTGGATGTTGTATATGAGTGTGTTGTTGTTTCTTAAAATGGATAAAGCATCGGCCAGAAAAGTAATGTTCAGCTCTTATTTTTATTTAATGATAGTTTTTTTAAGTCTTTGGGCAGACAAAATAATAAGATAAATACATAACCTTATCGAAAGATTAGGTTAAGTAAATTATAAAAACCCTAAGCCTTGAATTTTAAAATAAATTCAATATGAATACCGTGGCGATAGAAAAAAAATCGACAAAAATACACCCGCATAAATTTACGCTGTGGGTTGGTATTGGTAGTATTTTAATGATGTTTGCAGGGTTAACAAGTGCTTATATTGTTAAAAGAAACCAGGCAAACTGGCAAACATTTGATTTGCCGGTAGCATTCTGGTACAGTTCCGCTGTTATTATTGTGAGCAGTTTTACACTAATGCTAGCTGTAAGCTCTTTTAAAAAGCGCATGATGACTCGTTACAGATTACTAATGGGCGTAACGCTATTATTAGGGTCTGTGTTTATTGTTTTACAAATTGTAGGTTTTCAGCAGTTGTGGGGTTTAGGCATTACGTTGCAAGGCAACGTTTCTTACTCATTCCTGTATGTAATTGTAGGCTTGCATGCAGTGCACGTAATTGGTGGGGTTGTAGCATTGATAGTTATGTGTTTGCAGGCATTTAGAAGTAATGTTAGAAATTACAGTATAATTCCAGTAGAACTAATGAATACCTATTGGCATTTTGTCGATATTTTGTGGATTTATTTATTAATCTTTTTATTGATGATTAAATAAACTGTATTATTAGAAAGTTTAAAACTGTGGATTTTTAATGTAATAAAACTGGGTTTAGAAAAATAAAGAGTATTAATTTTGAATAGTTGTAAGAGTAACCTAACCTGATTACTTTTTCTAAACACTAAAAACTTTTATGTCGACAACAGCAATACCTGCAGGAACAAAATGGTGGAACGGTGGCAGAAGTCCGTTCAACGCCAGTTATGGAAAAGTAATGATGTGGTACTTTTTAATGAGCGATGCATTTACATTTGGTGCATTTCTTATAAGTTACGGTACGATTCGTTTTAGCGTAAATGATTGGGCAGATCCCAATAAAGTTTTTAACTCATTTCCTTTTGCCGGTCATGCTAACCTTCCTCTTGCTTTTGTGAGTTTAATGACATTTATTTTGATCTTCAGTTCTGTTACAATGGTATTGGCTGTACACGAAGGGCACAACATGAACAGAAAAGGTGTAGAAAAATATATGATTCTCACTATTATTGGAGGTGCGGCATTTGTGAGTTGTCAGGCTTGGGAATGGTCGCATTTACTTACTGGCGAACACATAACGTTATTAAATGATGGTACATTGTCTGTTTTACCAACAACAGCAAGTTCTAACCCTTGGGGTTTACCTTTAGAGCATAGTGCAATGTTGGCGGCCTTACAAAAAACTCCCCACGACCAATTGGCAAATATTGCCTCGACCATACACCATACAGGAGCAGAAGCTGTGCATAATACTTATGCGATGTCAGATCCTGAACTGCTGAACATGATCAGTACTTCCGAGATTCACGCTAATCACTTAGGTCGTCCGGCATTTGGAAGTTACTTTTTTGGGATCACGGGTTTCCATGGCTTTCACGTTTTAAGTGGCGTTGTAATAAACATCGTCATGTACACCAAAACCAAGTTGGGGCATTTTGACCAGAGAGGGCATTATGAGATGATCGAAAAGGCAGGCTTGTATTGGCATTTTGTAGATCTTGTTTGGGTATTTGTATTTCTTTGTTTTTATCTGGTATAAAGTACTGATTAACCATAATCGGTAATTAAATTTCAAAATATTATTAAAATAATTAAGTTTTGGTCTTGATGCTAACATCTAAATTATGAGTCAACATACTATATCACCTGAAATTACACACCAATCAGATCATTCTGAAGGTACCGGAAGAATTTGGAAAATATTTTGGGTACTTTCTCTGCTAACTGTCATTGAATTAGCCTTAGGATATTTTCTTTATTTTAAAGGAGCCGATATGGCGCATTTCGCAATTTTGGGTACTAAAATGGTAATAGGTGCTTTAACACTTTTAAAAGCCTATTATATTGTATCTGTATTTATGCATTTGGGCGATGAAGTTAGAAATATGATTATGACCATAACAGTGCCTTTAGTACTTTTTATATGGTTCATAATAGCGTTCCTGTTTGACGGTAACAGCTGGAAAAATTTACGTAATACAAACGCAGGAAGTAAGCCCAATATTGAAAAAATTCAGACTGCTCCAATTAAAGAAGGATCACGAAAATAAAATATAAGAGTTTAAAAAAGCCATCAAAAATGATGGCTTTTTTTTTCGTATTTAAGGGTAAAAAAAAGCAGTTGTAATCTACCTTTGCAAAATCTTTTTAACTGTAAGAAATTCTTTTAAATATATACTGTGAATAAAAAAGCCACACTTGCGCTACTACTTGCAATAATGCTGCCGATGACAGGATATTGGCTTGTAAAATATTTTAGCAAAGATGCAGTGCACATGCCCAAAAGATATTTTTTTGATGAAGTTGCTGAAACCTCAAAAAACGGAAAGTATATAACTGATACTGCATGGCACCATGTAAAAAATATCAATTTTACAAACCAACTGGGTAAAAAAGTTTCTTTAGATGATTTGCATGGAAAAATAATTGTAGTAAATTTTTTCTTTACTCACTGTCCCTCTATATGCCCGGGTTTGTCTCGTAACATGAAACGCTTACAAGATTCATATATAAAAAACGACAGTATTGTACAGTTTTTATCTGTAAGTATTGATCCTGTAAGAGATACGGTTGCACGACTTAGAGCCTATGCTGATAGATTTAATGCTAACCATGACAGCTGGTGGTTTGTAACCGGAGATAAAAAAGAAATTTATGATTTTGCTATAAAAGAAATGAAAGCAAATGTCGCAGATGTTGGCGCCGATACGGCTTTCCCACATACTGAAAATTTCTTTTTACTTGATACCAACCGAATAATACGTGGCTGGTACAACGGTTTTGATACAGTAAAACTGGCGCAACTTGCAAAAGATATTCCTACAATTATGCTGGAAAGGGATAAAAAAGCACCCTCTGTATTTAGAGATTTTATACCAATACTGCCGGTAATTTTCGTAGGCATTGCACTTGTTATAATATTAATGGCATTCCTTAACCGAAATAAAAAATTAAAACCACAATATTAATGCTACAACCATCGCTTATAAAGAATGACCGCAAAGCCAAAATTCTGATTTGGACTGTTTCCATCGTTGTGTTTGTAGCTGTTATAATTTTAAGTAAAGTAAAACTGGTTTTAAACCTTCCTTTTAATGTGCACGTATTTGCTACATTTAATGCAGTTGTTAATTCAATGGTTGCCCTTTTGTTGGTTGCCGGCCTTGTTACTGCAAAAAGTAAGAAGTATGCAATTCATAAAAAAATTATGCTCTCTGCAATTACCCTTTCTGTATTTTTTTTACTTAGTTACATTTGCCATCATCTGCTTGCAGGAGAAACGAAGTATGGTGATTTAAATCATGATGGGGTACTTAGTATGAATGAAACTGCCATGGCAGGCAGTTCAAGGGTTTTTTACTATATATTATTGGTGACTCATATTCCTTTGGCAGCAATCATTCTTCCTTTCATACTCTTTACTGCTTACCGTGCACTTACGGGCGAATATGAAAAGCACCGTAAACTTGTGCGAATTACATGGCCAGTTTGGTTTTTTGTTGCGGTTAGTGGTGTGGTCGTTTATTTAATGATAAGTCCATATTACAACTAAGCTAATGGGCTTTTAATTCTCTTTATACTTTTACCACAGCAATCTTATTTTTTCCAAGATAGGATATGAGAACTTCTATTTTATCGCCCACATGTAAGCCTTCTTCAAAATCAATTTTTGCCTGTATTTTATTACCAATAACATTCAGATAAATACTGTGAGGAGATACTTTAAAAACCTCTGCTGATAAAGCTGTTTTTGTCTTAAATAATTTTACCGCCTGCTCAAATTCAGGTACGTATTTGTTGTTAAATAGCGATGCAAATATTTTCTCTTTGCGTTCAATATTTTCTAACGAAAAAAACACCTGTTCGTTTAAATCAAGTTCTTCAGGTATAATTTGCCAGGGTGAAAATGGTACAGGAAAGAAAAGATAGCTGTCAATTTCTTTTACAAAATATTTATCATCAACCATTTTTAAATAACCTATAAATTTATTTGTAAGCAGACTTTTATTTATCAGTACATCTAATGTATTGTTATATAAAAATTCTACGCTCGTAGCCATCATCCTATCGCCACGGTCAGATAATTTAACCTGGAAGCTAACCACATCTCCCACCATAAAATGATGTGTTTTTTTGATGAGCTTTTTCTCTTTTAATTCTTTCTGTTTTTTATCATCTATATCTGCACGAACGGTCTTTTTTTTATTGGCTTCTTCGTAATCAATCATGGCATATTTCTTATCATGATTTATAAAAGATATTTTTCCTTCTGTACGTTGGCTCATGTTATAAAGTTATAGTTTTGAAAATTGGTAAAAGCTTTGGTCTTTTTTTAAAATTACATACCCAGCTCAATGAAAGGATCCCAAAAGTATTTTTCAAAATCAATAATCGTTTCTTCTTTCACCTTTATTTTTTCTTTCAGCAACAATTCTTCCATTAAAGTGGGAGTGGCAAAATGATGTTTACCTGTAAGCATTCCATTTCTGTTTACAACCCGGTGAGCAGGTACTTTATCAGTTTGCTGGTGAGCAGCATTCATTGCCCAACCTACCATACGTGCTGATAATTTTGTACCTAAATATGCTGCTATCGCTCCATAGGAGGTAACCCTGCCTTTTGGTATTTGACGCACAACAGCAAATACATCTTCAAAAAAAGTGAACGTTTCTTTTTTCTTACTTTTTTCATTTATCTGTTTTTCTTGAGCCATGTAAAGATTATAAAATCTGTTTATTTAGTGCATCCTTTTCAATCTCTAATTGAAGTTCTTTATCAATATCTACTATAATTTGCGGAAGTTTAAAACGGAGGTAATGTATTTTTTTACTTCCTGCAATATCGAGACTTTCATAGTGTGTTTTTATTTTTAATTCTTCTGCAATATTTTCTTTTTTATAAGTGTCTTCAAAATCCTCTATCATTTCTATACCCAACATATCAGCTGCTTTTTTCGTGTACAAATAAAGATCAGGTGAATCTGTTTTTAAATTTATACAGCCTTCGGTTTTTAATACCTGTTTGTATAATCTTAAAAAACGGGGGTGCGTTAATCTTTTTTTTGCCTTAGATAAGCGCAATTGCGGGTCAGGGAAGGTTATCCATATTTCATCAATTTCATCTTTTGCAAAATAGTCTGGCAATTTATCAATCTGAGTTCTTAAAAAAGCTGCATTGGTAATTTTTTCATCTAAAGCTTTTTTGGCACCAATGTACATTCTGTTACCTTTAATATCTATGCCTATAAAGTTTTTGTTTTGGTGAAGCTTTGCTAGACTTACGGTATATTCACCTCGACCGCAGGCAAGTTCTAATATAATTGCATGATCATTTTTAAAATGAGTGCGCCATGCCCCCTGCATATTTTGTGGATATTCTAATACATTATCAAATGATTTTATCTGGGCAAAACGAAGTAATTTTTTTTGTGCCATAGGGCTGCAAATATAAAAGTAAAAAAGAGATCATTACATATGTTCATTTCCTTGCCAAGCGGCACAGCATTTGCTAATACTTCATTATTAAAAACTAAAATATATTAAAAATGAAAAAATTACTGATTCTGATCTTGTTTTTCTTTGCAATTACTGTAGGAGTACAGGCACAAACCGATGTAAAAGTAAAAAAGACTGCTACACCGGTACAAACAATACATAATGTGGTGCACCGTCACAAACATTATAAAGGGTATAAAGTAAAAAAGAAGTACAATAACGGATACAAGACAAAAAAGAAAGTTGATACAAAAACCGGAGAAGTAGAAATTAAACACAATTAAACCTGTAATAAGCATTTACATGTTATAAAAAAGGCTGCTTATCTTTTAAGATAAGCGGCCTTTGCTGTTAGATAGGATTGCAATAACTGAACAACCATAAATTTATTAAGCGTAAAATAATTATTTCATTTAATATTTTTTTGAGGTTATGTTTATTGATATTTAAGTATGTTTATTATTTTGCATAACTCATCAATTATTAAGAAAACCTCAGAAATGACAGATTCATTATCAAGACTGCGGATTTGCGGTTTGACCCATTATTTTTTCTTAATTATAATATTCATGGGTATTGCCAAAGCACATTTTCGTCCTTAATAATCGAATCCTTCAATCTTCATTTATTGTTATTTAGTATAATGCCATTCATTATTTATTCTATTTACATCGGGCAATACATTTTCGGGATCAAGAATTACTTTATCAATTTTATATTTAGAGGGATATTTATATATCCAAGTGCCGCCCCTCTGCCATATTTCAACGGGTAACTGAATTGTTTCTTCTGTACCACCGTTTTGAACTATTTTAAGAATGACAGGCATGATCATTTTCCCTTTATTTTCGAGAGTAATTAATGCACCTTTGGATGGATCATTTTCAATATAAGCTACATTAGTTATTGCCTGGTCAAGTTTCCACGTGGTGAAAAACCATTCTTTCCAAAACCAGTTCAGGTCTTCGCCTGCCGCACTATTAATGCAATGAAAAAAGTCGTAAGGTGTAGGGTGTTTGTATGCCCAGGCTTCGGTATACTTTCTAAAGGCATAATCAAAGCGCTCCTTTCCTACTACAACTGCACGAAGTAGGTTTAGGCCATAAGCCGTTTTACCATAGTATTGATAATGTTGCTGTTCATCCATTGCATCACTTACGGTCATCAACGGATCTTTATAATTCATAAACTCACCATAATCCCTTAATGCAAAAAAGCCTTTCTTAAAATATTCAGAATCATTTGCATACTCTTTATTATTAAATATATCGTTTGCTATATAATTTATATAACTGTTAAAGCCTTCATCCTGCCACATATATTTCCTTTCATTGCTGCCCACAATCATTGGGTACCAGTTATGCCCAATTTCATGTGCTATCAAAAACCACAACCGGGCTTTGGTTTCTTTGTAGTTATTAAAAATCATCCCCGGATATTCCATGCCACCGGTTATACCGGCACTACTCACAGCATTATTCCAGGGATATTCAAAAAAGTTTTTTGAATAAATTTCTATACTTGATTTTAAGTATTCTGTTGATCTGGACCAGGCCGTGTCGCCTATACTTTCTACGGGGTAGCAAGACATAGCAAGCACTTTACGTCCTGATGGAACATTAATTTTTGCAGCATCCCATATCATTCCTCTTCCTGCCACCCATCCTACATCTCTTGTATGCTGCATGGTATAATGCCATGTATGGTTGCCTTTGGTTGCGGGACGCATAGATTTGTTCAAGGGTTCACCGGCACCAATGATGGTTACAGTTTTATTACTGGTTGCTGCAAAAGCAAGTCTTTTTATTTGTTTTGCAGTTAAAACAGCTGTTGGATTTTGTAAATCGCCTGAACCGTATACCATCATCTCTGAAGGAACTGTGATGTAATAATCGTAATTGCCATATTCACAATAAAATTCTCCCAATCCTAAATAAGGAAGGGTGTTCCATCCCTCTACATCATCATACACACACATGCGTGGATACCATTGACCTATCTGGTAAATAACACCATTTTTGGTATATTGTCTTCCAAATCGACCTGCTCCATCGAGCGGTATTACAAAACTTAAATTTATTTTAATGGAGACTTTTCCTCCTTTGGGTAACATAGGTGTTTTAAGACGAACCTGCATTCTTGTATCTGTTATAATTGGTTTTACAGTATAAATGTTTCCGTTCTGGTTTATTGTTACCTCCTTTATTTGGTAACCCCCGTTGGTTTTTCCGAGTACACCGAAATAATCACCCGGATAACGTGTAGCTGCAACGGATCTTGAAGACGGACTAAAAATATTTTGATCCAGCTGAAGCCATAAATAGCCTAATTGGTCAGGGCTGTTATTGGTATAAGTAATAGTTACATCTCCTGTTATGGAAGTGTCTTTTTCACTCAATGTTGCATGTATAAGATAGTCGGAGCTGTTCTGCCAATACATAGGTCCGGGAATTCCGCCAGCAGAACGAAATACATTTCCGGCAGTTGGGCTAAAAGTAGGTAAATGGAAATCCTGAGGATTGTAAATGGAATTTTCATTTGAAAGGTTCTGGGCAAACAAAATTCCGATATTTAAAATTGTTAGGCAGAGAAGTAAGATTTTTTTCATTGACTTATTTTAGGCATATAAAATATTAATTTATTGCGAAGGTTATTAAGTTTACTTGTCGTGCAACGGCACGACAAAAAAGGTCAGCTATTGTTTCAGTTGTGGAAATAGAATGTATCAGGATTGTAACCAAGGTCTTACTAAAGATATATATTAAGAATTAATGTTTGGCGATGTTGGTCATACTTTTATCCAAGGCCTAAATTTATAAAACTGATGATGGTTTCAATGTTAAGAAAGACTTGGACAAAATGTATTGTTATGTACTGTGTTCAAAAAAATTGAAGCATTTTTAAACAATATTTTTTTGAACTTTTGCGAAATGAATAATAAGCACAGAAAATTGTCAAAACAAATACTACAAAAAAATATCAATCAACTTGCCTCAAAAGCAAACTTAAAAATGTTGAAAAAAAATGAAATGTTGACTTGCTAAGTTTGCAAACAAGAAACTGTAAAGCCATGATTATGCATAAGAGTAACCGGTATAACAATAACTTTTTTAATGAGCGTTCGAGCGGCAATCTGTAAGAATTAAATATTATTTCTCTCCGTAAATTACCAAAGCACTTGAGTCAATAATAATATTTCCATCGGGATATTTTTGACTAAGTGCTGCATAGGTCTCAATTTTTATTTTTTCTTTTACGTCATCACTAGCTTTACCTAAAGCTGCAACGATGGGGGCTCCAACCTCTGTTTGCATTCCCCAATAAGCATCAATGGTTTTGCAGTTTAATTTTCCAAATATTTCCGTTTGAGAAATATTCTTTAATCCCGCTTGCGAAAAGATTTCTGAAATAAATCCGTTTTTGGCACAACGAAACATTCCTGGTGAACCCGGAGGTGGTGGAGGAAGTTCCATATTTTTATTTATTGTTCCCATAATAGCTGTTACCCAAAAGTTTTTTTCAGGGATGTTCCAGACTGATGTAGCAATTTTCCCCCCGGACTTAAGCACACGCACCATTTCGTTAGCGGCTAATTGCATATCAGGAAAAAACATGAATCCAAATCGACAACTTATAGCATCAAATGTGTTGTCGGGAAAAGGAAGGTCACAAACATCACATGTAACAGTTTCAATATTATAAATACCTCTTGAAGTTGCATTTTCACGTGCTATCTCCAGCATATGATCGGCAAGGTCTGTAAGAATTACCTTGCCACCAGATAATTTCGCAGCAATTGTCAATCCCGGCTCTCCCGTGCCTGATGCAACGTCTAGAATAACATCAGTTTTTTGTGGGTTTAATAATCGAATTATTTCGTCTCCCATCGGCTTAAGAAAATCCATTACAAGTTCATCCCATTTCTTCCAGCCCGAAGAAAATTTATTCCAAGATTGCTTTTGTTGATCCCGAATTTGTTCAAGTTGCTGTTCCATCTTTTAAATTTTATATTGTTTAATAGTTTTATTTTCTCAAGGTAGCATGCCGCCCAACGAACAGGTAATACTGCAGATGTGCAATTCATGGCTCGTTCTGCCTAGAACTGCTGATCAATAAAAATTTTAAAGTATAAGATAAAAACCAAAAGCCCAACAAAATCTGTTCACCGAAATCGCTAATAATGGCGAATTACAGTATAAGATAACAATTTTCAGCCCCACTTGCTGCAATACTTTTGTTAGTGGCAATTTTATTTGGCACTCTGCCACCCTATCAAAAAACAAAACCCCTATAAGTTAATACTCATAAGGGATTTATTTTCATTTTGCTGTGGGAGAAGGGCTCGAACCTCCACGAGGCAGTTAGCTGTAGTACAAAGTTCGGTGGTCGACCCCGGTCAAACTGATATTGCTACCAGTTTGGCTCTATGCTACGTTTATTCTGTTGTCCTCACCCCCGAGACAAGGGGGCATGTCTGCCAAAATTTCATCACCCCACAATTTTTGATCTTTATCAATTGCTTGATAGCACAAATATAAAACAATTCGCATTATATTGAATATAAATTAATTAATTTTATATTATTTTAAGCTATGTTTAAATAAATTAGTATATTGTTAGATAAAAAATTAAAACATATTCTTTAATGACCAATAAATTGAATTTTGACAAACTGGATTCTCAGATTATAAACGTAATGATGAACGATGCTGAGATTTCTTATGCCGAACTTGGAAAGAAACTGTTTGTAAGTGCAGGAACAATACATGTAAGAATAAAAAAACTTCAGGAACTAAATATTATTACAGGTACCCGAATGACGATTAATACAAAATTGCTTGGTTACGACTGTACGGCATTTGTTGGTATTTATCTTGAAAAAAGTTCTTTATACGATACTGTTGCAACAGAACTCGAAAAAATCCCCGAGATCGTCCGGCTTAATTACATAACCGGCGACTACAGCATGTTTATAGAAATTATTTGTACAGATATATCGCAACTTAGAAAAGTGCTGCACGATGATCTGCAAAATATTAAAGGAATTGAACGTACGGAGACATTTATTTCATTACAGGAAGGCTTTAACCGAAGGGTACCACTTTTAGAAAAAGAATAAATTTATAACTCTCGCTGAAGAAATTCTTTAAGTGCACTTTGATAAACAGATTTTACTTCGCCTACCCTTTTTAAAAAATCGTTTCTTAATATTTTACTGCTGTTTATTGTTTTGGCATAGCAAACGGCTTCTGCAAACCTGTTTCTTTTTTCCCTTTGTGCACCGCTTGCAATAATATTACTCATATCAGGGTATTTGCTTACAACAGTTTTATCCCCATATTTTTTTATAACAATATCCCCTATTTTAGATTTTTTTTTATTCACTGTTTCTTTTACAAAAACCATTATTAAATATTTTACACAAAAGTATTTATTTCCCAAAACTTAATTTAAAAACAGCATCCTCCGTTTTCCACATTTTATCCATCGAAGGATGTAAATAATTTAATAAACAAACGCAATGCTCTCATTCATTTATTTTACTAGCAAAAAACAACATATAATTTTAATGCAAATAAGAGCCAAAATCGGGTAACCTTTTTTTCGTCTTAAGGCAATTGATGCAAAGAGTTGCAATAATGGCGAAGTGCAGTAATTGATAACCTGTCTTTTTCAAAAGTTTTAATGACAAAATTTTTTCTTTTGTTTTATATAATTCTGGTTTAATAAATATAATTTCTTTTTATTTTTCATGTGCAGCAATCAAATTTTTTAATTTACCGGGAATTTTATCCAAAGGCAAAACAAAATCTATATAGCCTGAAGCCTGAGCCCTAAGGGGCATAGAGTCAACTTCCGCAGACATATCCTGAGCAAAGGTTTTTCCTCCATGTTCCTTTATGTGCATACAGCCTTCGGTACCATCGCCATCATAACCCGAGAGGACAATGCCAACTGCACGCTCTCCCATTGCTTCTGCTAACGACTTAAAGAATATATCAATTTGCTTGTTCCTTTGCGACCGCGGAGTAATTACTTTAAATTTATTTTTTTCAATAGTAAGATCTGAATCGGAAGGAATTATGTAAACATTATTGGCATAAATCGGCATAGCCATTGCGGCCACCACTACATTCATTTTTGAATAGCGGGATAAAATTTTAGCTAATTGACTTACAGCAATGGGGTTCAAGTGAGAAATAATGACGAAAGCCATTCCTGTTTTAGGCGGCATTGCTTCTAGCAAAGCTTTGTAAGCAGAAAGTGCACCTGCGGAACCGCCTATGCCTACAATCAATTTAGGTTGTAAAGCCTTTATTTCTACAGCGAATTTTTCTTTCTTGTTTTCCATTATTCGCCTTTATCTTGTTTGATAAATTTTTACTCTGAGTAACATTTTTACCAACCTTCTTTGCCTTATTGGCTATCACTGTTGATTCACCATCATCCATCGGCATTAAATTTATTCCAGTATCACTTAAAATGAGTTTATGTACATCACTGTCGTGGCCCGTACCACGAGACTTAACAATGAAAAGCCCACGTATGCGTTTTTTGCTAACGTCTTCTTCTAATTCTCTTACAACTATCCACGTGTCTATCAAAGAGGATACGCCAATTTCTCCGCTGGTATCATTTTGTGCAGCAGAAGAAACAAGACTTGTAAAAAAACTGGTAATGCCGTTCGATTTTAAAAGATCAATCATACGGGTAATCATTGATCTAATTTCATGTTGCTCGCCTTCACCAATAAGGCTTGTAAGCGGATCTATAACAACTGCTTTTGGTTTAAATTCTGCAATAAGTTTATACAAATCGAGTAAATGCATTTCTAAGCCAAAAAAAGAAGGCCTGGTCGAAATGATCTTCAAAAGTCCTTTTTTGATGAATGGTGCAAAATGAATATTTATAGAACTCATATTTTGGATAAGTTGCCCTGACGGCTCTTCATAAGATAGAAAAAGACAGCGTTCTCCACGTTTACAACTTGCTACATCAAATGCCGCAGCCAGGCTAGTTTTTCCTGTGCCTGCGGTACCTGATGCCAGAACGGTACTGCCTCTTGTGTAACCGGGTTTACCACCCCTAAACATTTTGTCAAAAGAAGGTATTCCTGTAGAAACTTTTTGAGGTGTGCCCGGTTGATCAAGCCCTGCTGAAGTGATGGGAATTACTGAAAGACCTTCGCTGTCAATTACAAAAGGGTATTCGTTGGAGCTGTGTTTTGAACCACGGTATTTTATTATACGAACTCTGCGGATAGCAATTTGTTCATTAACCCTGTTATCCAGTAAAATGATGCAATCAGAAATGTAGTGCTCCAGACCATGACGGGTATAAATTTCCTGTATTGGTTCATCGGTAATGATGGCAGTAACCTGTTTGTTTTTAAGCCACCTAAAAAGTCTTTTTAATTCTAAGCGGAGAATACCCACGTCTGTAATGCCCGAAAATATTGATTCAATAGAATCTAAAACAACCCGTTTGGCACTAATGGAATCAATCGCAAGTTCTAAACGAACCTACAGCCCTTCCAGGTTAAAATCGGTTTCTTGAATATCTTTT
>JANXTG010000082.1 GCA_025352525.1 Ferruginibacter sp. | reverse complement strand
TTACTTAAAAACCCAAAAGATGCAGGCAAATCAATTGAAGCACTGCAAATGGAAAACAGTTCATTAACCAAAAGAATAGAATCGTTGGAGGCCAGACAACTTGTTGGAATAAGAAACGAGTTGCTGAAAAAAGATATCTCCTTCCCCTTTGGGGAAGGCCGGGATGGGGCTATCACTTTTCTAGGAGAAATAATAGAAGTACCAAATGCAGATGCATTAAAAAAACTTTGTAGCGATTTAAAAAATCATTTGCAGGACCATGTAGTTGTATTGTGCGCAAACGTTGGTGGCAAGGCACATGTTGCCATTGGCATCAGCGATACGGTTGTAGTTGCTAAAAATTTAGACGCCGCTAAAATCATAAAGGAAAATATAAGCAGTATTATTAAAGGTGGTGGCGGTGGTCAAAAAAATCTAGCAACAGCAGGCGGGCAAAATATAAGCGAATTGCAGGCAGTCATAGATGTGGTAAAACAAATGCTGTAAGAGTATTCATTAAGAAGTTCTGTTGCAATTCAATTGAAATAAAATTATTCCTTACCTATTTTATGTATTCGAGGCAACCTTTCAAAATTTAAAAAATTGTTAAAGGAAAATATTAATCTCCGAATTATTTCGTAATATAAAAAATACCCCTACATTTGGTATAATAAATATTTCGTAGTTAAAAACTTCAACATGAAAAATAATATCAAAGGTACAATCATCGGCTTCCTGCTTGCAACTGCTTTAGGCTTTAATTCACAAGCACAGATTATTGAAAATAACAGTCCCAAACCGGAAAAAAAAGAAACACAGGAAATCATCATCCGCAAAAAAGGAGATAAAGACACCAAAGTAACATTGGAAATTACAGGGAATAAAGTAATTATCAATGGCAAGCCACTGGCAGAATTTAGCGAGGATGGAATAACAATTAACAACAGAAAGATTATTGTAAAAGATGGTAATAACCTCAGCTTTGATTTTGGGGATAACATAAATAGAAGTGTAGAACAAAGTGTAGAAGGATTTTTTAAAGATGGTGGTTTTGGTAACAAAGCCGAACAGGCATATACTTTTCTGGGAGTAAATACTGATGAAAATAAGGACGGTGCACTTATAACAAATGTCACAAAAAACAGCCCCGCAGAAAAAGCAGGTCTTCAAAAAAATGATATTATTTATAAAATTGATAATAAAGAAATCAATACGGCCGCTGATTTATCTGAAATGATACGCTCCATGAAAACCGGTGATAAAGTAAAAATATATTTTCTAAGAGATGGCAAAAAGAAAGATGAAAAAGTAACCCTGGCGGAAAATAAAGTTAGGATACAAACAAACAGGGTTTTTTCTTTTAAAAAACCTGACGGCACCGAACAGACAATTACGATTCCCCGTCCCCCAATGCCTCCTGCACCTCCTGGCTTCGAACAAAACTGGGAGAACAATTTTGATAATACACTTTTTGAACCAAGTCGCAAAAAACTCGGTTTAAAAATACAGGATACCGAAGACGGGAATGCGGTAAAAGTTCTTGATGTAGAATCAACATCAGCTGCTGCAACTGCAGGATTACAAAAAGATGATCTCATTACAGAAATTGCCGGTGTAAAAGTTCAAAATACTGATGAAGCAAGAGAACAGTTACAAATCAATAAAGAGAAATCCAGCTATTCATTAAAAGCTAATCGAAATGGAATCGAAATGAGTTTCACCATTAACATTCCAAAAAAATTAAAGACAGTTAATCTTTAATAATCGCTGCCGACTTCTTAAAGTTGGCAGTTTTTTTTAACGAAATACCTAATGTCTTTATTTGTTTTATGCAATTGCCATAAATTGATTAAATGTATTTTTGCAGTACATGGTTAATGATAAATATGAAGTAGTGATTGGTTTGGAGGTACATGCCCAGCTTCTTACAAAAAGTAAATTATTTTCGGGTGACAGTACCAGTTTTGGAGCATCGCCTAACACGCATGTCAGTCCAATTTCTTTGGCGCATCCCGGCACTTTACCGGTAATGAATAAAGAAGTCATTGCACTTGCAGTTAAACTCGGCATTGCATTAAACTGCAACATTGAGCAGCAAAATTATTTTGCACGCAAAAATTATTTTTATCCCGATCTGCCAAAAGGTTATCAAACAAGTCAGGATGCCGCACCCATTTGTAAGGGAGGTTTTCTTACCATTCAAACTCCAAATGGCGAAAAAAATGTAAAGCTCAACCGCATTCACATGGAAGAAGATGCCGGTAAAAGCATACACGATCTGTTTGAAAATTACACAGCCATTGATCTTAACAGAGCCGGCACTGCCTTGCTTGAAATTGTAACCGAGCCAGATTTAAGCAGTGCCGAAGAAGCGTATAGTTACATAACAGCACTTAGAAAACTGGTGCGTTGGTTAGATATATGTGACGGCAACATGGAAGAAGGGAGCTTAAGATGCGATGCAAATATTTCTGTGAGGTTAAAAGGTGAAACAAAATTGGGAACTAGAGTAGAAGTAAAGAATCTCAACAGCATTCGCAATGTAAAAAAGGCCATAGAAATTGAAGTAGATCGATTAATTGGTATTATAGAAAATGGTGAAAACGTCATTCAGGAAACCAGAAGTTTTAATGCAGATAACAACTCTACATTTTCATTGCGCAGCAAAGAAGATGCAGACGATTACCGCTATTTTCCTGAGCCTGATTTACCTCCGTTTAACATCACGAAAGAATACATAAACACTATAAAGAATGAAATGCCTGAGTTGCCCGCTGTATTGCAGGAAAAATATATAAATGCACATCGGCTTACTGCTTATGATGCCGCACGAATTTGTGATGATAAAGAAGGTGCGATTCTTTACGAAACAGTTGCAGCCCAAACCGGCAACTATAAAACTACTGCCAACTGGATAACTGGGCCCATTAAAAATTATTGTAACGAAAACAATTTCAGCATGAATAATTTTCCGTTGAATGCATCACAGATTGCCACATTAATAAATTTTACAGAAACCGGTAAAGTGCATTATAATTTAGCATCTACCAAATTAATGTATGCGATGATTAATGATAAAACTGCATCACCTGAAAGCCTTGCTGTATCAATGAATTTACTTCAGGAAAACAATACAAAAGCACTTGAAATATGGGTAATTGAAACGCTGTTCTCCATGCCTGAAAAGGTGAAAGAATACAGATCAGGTAAAAAAGGTTTGTTAGGATTGTTTGCAGGGCAGGTAAAAAAACTTAGTAAAGGCAAAGCAGATATGGACGCTGTTAATAAAATGCTTGAGGAGAAATTAAAATAAATTAAGAAAGAACAACAATTATTTAAAAACAACCTATGAAAAAAATATTACTCGGTATTTTACTCTTAGCAGGATTAGCTTCCTGTAGTGAAAAACAAGAAAAAGGAAAATTTACTGTAACAGGAAATTTAAAAAATGCCGAAGACCAAAAAATATATCTGGAGCAATTGTTTTTTAGCCAGAAAGATCCCGAAGTTATTGATACTGGTGAAATCAAAAACGGGAAATTTACAGTTAGCGGTATAGCCCCGGAGGAAGGTTTATACAGATTACGGTTTCAGAAACAGGAAACTGGTTATATTTTTATAAATGATGCTCCCAAAATTACTTTTAAGGCAGATGTAAAAGATATGAGCCTTACCGGTCCGGAGTTTAACACGCATGGAAATAAGTTATTTAAAAGCTTTTTACTAGGGGTTGATGGTAGGCAAAAAAATATGACAGCCTTGTCTGCTGAAATAGATTCTCTCCAAAAAAATAAAGGCAGTGACAGTATTGTAAAACTGAAGATCAATAATTTAAATAAAGAAGGAGTAGATTTTAAAAACTTTATTGTAAAATCTATCGATACTTCTTCAGATGCAGTAGTGGCCATGTTTTCATTAGGTTACACCCGAGGTATTGATCCTGCAGAGCTAAAAACAGTCATTCCGAATTTATCAAAAAGATTTCCTACCCACAATGGCGTGGCAACTATAATTTCGCAGTACAATGATCTGCTGGTAAAAAAAGCAACGCCTCCTGTTCAAAAAGGAAAACCGGTTGTTGGCAGTCAGGCTCCTGATTTTTCTATGGCAGATGCTTCGGGCAAACAGATAGCTTTAAGTTCTTTTAAAGGTAAATATGTATTGATAGATTTTTGGGCAAGCTGGTGTGGACCTTGCAGAGGCGAAAATCCAAATGTGGTTGCCAATTTCAATAAATTTAAAAATAAAAACTTTACAATATTGGGGGTATCACTTGATGAAGACAAAACCAAATGGCTGGAAGCCATTAAAAAAGACAACCTCAATTGGGCACAAGTAAGCGATTTAAAAGGCTGGAACAGTGCAAGTGTACCTCTTTTTGGTTTTGATGGTATACCTTATAATGTATTAATTGATCCTACAGGAAAGATAATAGCTACTGAATTAAGGGGGGAAGAGTTGGGGAGGAAGTTGGCGGAGATGCTCAAATAAAATATAATTTCTCCATTAATAATAATTAAAAAGGCTGCACAAATAGGCAGCCTTTTTAATTATATTTTATTTTATCAAGTATTACCAACCTGGATTTTGTTGACCTCTTATGTTAGAGTTAGCATCTAGCTCAGACTGGGGAATAGGTAAAATTCTTCTGTAATCCGTATAGCTTATTGTTCTTGCAGCTGCGGGATAATTCGAACTTCTTACTACGGACCTTTTCAAACGATTTAAGTCAAGATATCTGTCACCTTCAAAAGCCAGTTCTTTTCTTCTCTCAGTAATTATATTTTCAAATAAAGCAGCACCCGTGGATGCAATTGGTGAAGCATTCCTACGGGAAGTAATATAATTAGCATATAACAATGCATCTACTTCATTACCAGGCAAAGAAGCTTCAGAAGCTATTAAATAAATATCACTTAATCTTACAATTTTAGTATCACTAATATCAGTACCATTCGTATTCGGATATTTATTCACAAATATCGCTGCTGCTCCACCTCTGGTACCTCGTTTGTAAAGAGATTTTCTAGCATCACTTGAGTCAAAGGATGCATACAAATCATCTGTAACAAGCATATCCCCATATCCTGATTGGCTGTAAATATTAGCAAGCCCGTCAAAACCATTATTATTTAGAATATCAGAAGAAACTTCAAATAAAGTTTCCACTTTGTCGGTTCTTGGCAGTGCACCTAACCAATAAGCAGCGTGGTTAACAGCAGTTACAACTGTAAATCCACTATTGTTTATTACGTCAAGTGCAGCGGTCTTGGCATTGGTATTATCTCCCATAGTTAGGTAAACTTTTGCCTGTAAGCCACGGGCAGCATATTTACTAAACTGAGTAGAATTTGTGAATAGTGTCATAAGAGTAAATGCTTGAGTTAAATCGGCATTTATCAAAGTGTACACTTCAGAGATTTTATTTCTTGCAGGAAATAAAGAAATGTCAAACTTAGTCACAATCGGTAGCCCTAAACCTGCAGGATCTTCTGTATATGGTTTCGCAAAGTAACGTACAAGAGTAAAGTAACATAATGCCCTTATGGCGTACGCCTCACCTTTGTATTGATTAACATTTACAGAAGCTGGTGCAGTTGCATTTATAATTTGGTTACACCTTAGTATGGTATTGTAAGCCGAATTCCAAAATCCTGCTACGTTACCATCTGCTACAGTAAATCCATAAGAATTATAATTTGTATATCTGCCTGAATTTTTAGCAGGAGATACATATGCATTGTCAGCCATAAGATCCCCAAAAAGTGGTACTGTTCTTCCTTCAAGGTCTACATTTCTTAACCCTGCGTAAGCACCAAGCAATGCTGCTGCAACATCTGTCTCAGCTGCCAAGGCCGTGGCCGGACTTATAGATGTTGGTGAGGCTTGTTCTAAATAATCCTTTTTACATCCATATAATCCAAATGTCGCTATCGAGACTGAAAAAAGAAAAGTATATTTTAATAGTTGCTTCATAATTATTTTTTTTTATTATTAGAATCCTAAATTTAATCCCACTGATATTGTTCTCGGTATAAATTCGTTAAGATTTGACAAACTGCTAGCTCCTTGTTCAGGATCAAAAGGCTGATTTTTATCTTTTACAAAGGTAAAGAGGTTTGTGCCTCTTACATAAAAGAATAAACTATTCAATTTTATGTGTGCTGCCATTTCAGTCGGTAAGTTAAACCCAAGTTGTAAATTCCTTAAGCGTATATAATCACCTTTATTTTGGTAAAAGCTTGACGCATTATTAAATCCATTGTTTCCTCCAAAAATATATTTTGGCATATCAGTAACATCACCAGGTTTTTGCCATCTGTCTAACACCCTAGCTGATTTATTAAACGTTGGTCCAAAACCTGCACCTAAATAATAACTATTAAAGTTATCATAGGTATAATTACCACCACTATAATAAAATTGAGCTTCTAAACTAAACCCTTTGTATTTAAAAGTGTTGGTTAAGCCTCCAAAATAAGTTGGGGACGCAGAATGGTGAATTACTCTTTTGGCACTACTATAAACATTTTGAGTCTTTGATAAAGAAGAATCAGAATACCAAAGTGGATCTCCATTTGCCGGGTCTGCTCCAGCATAAGTACGAAGGAAATACGATTGAACATCATAACCTACACTGTAAATATATAATCCATTATTGATATTCTTACCGTCAGGTAGGTTTGTAATTTTATTTTTATTGGTAGCGTAGTTAAAGCTTATATCCCATGTAAAGTTTTTTGTAGTAATCGGCACTAGATTAAGTGTTAATTCTAGACCTTTATTCTCTAAGGCTCCAATATTTTTTCTAATTGAAAGAAATCCAGATGTACGAGATAATGGCGCATCTAGCAATAACTTGGATGACTTTCTTTGATAAACATCAGCAGTAATATTAATTCTATTTTTAAAAAATCCTAAATCAATACCAAAATCTAATGGTCTGTTTTCTTCCCATGTTAAATCTGGGTTTCCTAAACTTGTGAATGAACTACCCGGCGTTCCATTGTAATTGGCTCCATAACTATAACCTTGAAAATAATCGTAGTTCCCAATAGAAGCATTTCCGCTCTTACCATAAGAAGCACGTAGTTTTAATTGATTAATTACCCTGCTGTTTGCAAGAAATTCCTCTTTTTCCACATTCCAAGAAGCTCCGACTGAATAAAAATTACCGTAACGGTTGTTAGGCCCAAATCTTGAAGACCCATCTCTTCTAAAACTACCTGATAATATATATTTATCTTTGTAATTGAAATCAATTAGACCAAATTGTGATAAAAAAGAATAGTTAGAAATGGTTGCAGTGGCAGTGGTAGGGCTTGCGGTTGAAGCTGCTTGCTGCAATGCAGAAGTTAGAGGAAATCCTTTTCCTTGTAATCCGTTATAATATGCCTTGGATAGCTGACTTTCATAACCAACTTTAAGATTAGCATAAAAATCGCCTGCTTTGTTAATATTTTGGCGATAATTTAAAGTATTGGTAAAAGTATAATTATAAAACCTTGTATAGTAGTTAAATACTCTTCCTGTAGTTGCAGGATTATAAAGAATACCTGGAGTAGATGTAGTACTTCCGGGTAAGGTTGAAGCAGCATCTCCATAAAAAGGATTGTTATATTGCTCTTCTTCTAATGTATTAAAATCACCTGAATAGCTTGATCTAAAAGTTAGATTTTTTAATATCTTATAATCTGCAGATAAGCTACCCCTTAAACTTAGCTGTCCCAATCTTCTATGGTCAAGGTTTAAGGTTGCAAGTGTATTATAGATACTGCCTAAAGGAAAATCAGGAGTTAAATAATTTAAACTACCATCGGGTTTGTAAGCAGACACTGTTGGTAATATAAAGTATGAACTTAATATTGGGTTACCAAAAGCACCCCCACCAAGTGGTGTATTTTGTTTTATAAATCCGCCATCTAAATTAACGCTTAATGTTAACTTATCAGTTGCTTGGTTGGTTACTCTTATAGCACCATTTTGTCTTATTAAGTCACTTGTAAGTGTAGTGCCTTGCTGTTTAAAATATCCACCAGATACATAAAATGTAGTCTTTTCATTACCACCACTTGCACTCAAATTGTATTGTTGCTGATTACCCTGTCTTGTTACAGCATCTTTCCAATTAAAATCAACACCGTTGCCGTTTCCTAAGGAAGTTAAAAATGGCTCTACCACAGCAGATGAAAAACCGGCATTTAACGCACCTTCTCTTGTAATATCAATATATTCTTTAGCATTTAAAGGACGGCTTCTAGAGCTGGTATAAGCAGGGTTATTGTAACCAATTTCTGTATCAAATCTAAATTTGGTTTTACCTGCTCTTCCTTTTTTTGTAGTAATCAATATAACACCATTAGCTGCACGACTACCATAGATAGCTGTAGAAGCTGCATCTTTTAATACTGTAATACTTTCGATGTCATTGGGGTTAAGCGTACTCAGTAAATTACTTGTTGTTTGCAATTGAGCCTGATCTCCTGTATTCATAACTGCCCCGTCAAGTACATATAAAGGAGAGTTGCCTGCATTTATAGAACTAATTCCTCTGATTCTTACGTCTTGTGCTGCACCCGGTGCACCTGAAGATGCTGCAGATTGTAATCCAGCTACACTTCCCTGTAAAGCTTTATCTACAGAAGAAAAAGGCTTGTTTTCAAGATCTCCACCTTTTACAGTCGCTACTGAACCAGTAATAGCAGATTTTTTTTGCGTACCATAAGCAACAACAATAACTTCCTGTAACCCTTTATTTTCAGATTTTAAAGTAGCATTGATGTTTGTTTTTTTACCAATATTTACTTCAGTGGTTTCTAAACCAATTGAAGAAATAATTAATGTTTGGGCTTGTGCTGGCACTTTTATAGAGTAAGTTCCATCGCTTGATGTATTTACTCCCAGTGAAGTACCTTTTACAAGAACAGATACACCTGATACCGGCACTCCCTTTTCATCCAAAATACGACCGGTAATCGTCCGGTCTTGAGCTGCTGCATTTAACACAAATGCTACAGCAACCAACATGGTTAAGATAATTTTTCTCATTTTTAAAATTTAGTTAAGTGGAGCAAATATAGCTACAATGTTCTTTATTGTTAAATTAAAGACAACTTTCTTTGTATTTATGCTGCGTATTTTTACACTTTTCAAAAAAATTAAGTAATAGAAATCTATTTTTTTTCTCTATTTCGTAAATTTTTAAATATGAAGAAAAATACTAATTTATTTCATTCATTTTAAATACATCACTTTATAAGAATAAAAATACTTTTATATAAAAAATATTTTCCAGAAATTTATTTAAGATTATGTGGACAATAATTTAACTTGTTAAAACAAAAAAGGCTTTTTAAAAAAATGAAAACAAAAAAAAGGGGAAAATGATAACTTTTTTCAAAATAGTTGAAGGAAATAATTCTTTGTAAATAAATTAAAAAGAGGAATTGATTCAAATAAATTTGAATCTATTCCTCTTAAAAGTTCAATTTTAATTTTCTTTTAAAACCACATTTACCCCTATTCCAAAATGATTTATTAACACTATGGATTTAAAGTGAAAGTAAAAGTTTTAAAATTTGCGCTGGGTAAAACTTTATCTCCTCCGGTAAGATTTATAATTAATTTTTTTTGTGCAGTCACTTTGTTTAGAACAACTCTTATTTTTATACCACTTGTGTTAGGAGCAATTTCTACAGGTGATGGCGTGCTCAAACTGTAATCTATTCCTGCAACTGCCGTTGATGCTGCATCTACAGCAAAAGTTACACTGGTACCTGTTATTCTTTGCGGACCTACCAATTGAATATACATACTGTCATTTTTTGGCGTGGTGGTGGTAGCAACCGTTTTTGCTGTAGGGTTTAAGGGAGCAATATAATTTGGATTAGCAAACTCAATCAAATCCGGACCTGCGTATGTTGTGTTGGTAGTGTCTTTTACGCAACCTGTTAAACATACTATTAAAAAAACCACAACCACTGCTTTATATAAAATTCTAAATTTGTTCATCATTATTTAAGTTTAATGTTTAATAACCGGGATTTTTAACTATTTGCGGATTTGCATCAACATCTGCCTGCAAAATGGGAGCAATTAAAAAATTGTATGCATTTGTTCCAAAAACAATGTTACTTGGGTTTTTATTTACATCTAATCCATTTCTTACAAGATCAAATAATCTGTGACCCTCGTATGCTAATTCCACTCTTCTTTCTTTAAGAATTTCAGAGATTAATGCAGCGCCTGTTAAAAGACCTGGACCGGCAATAGCCAATATAGGAATACCTGCTCTGGATTTAATCATATTGACATCTGCAATAGCAAGCGCTTCTTTAGCACCCCCCTGCTTTGCTCTGGCTTCTGCCCGGTTTAATAATACTTCAGATGTTCTTAATATCATAATATCATCCTGACCAAGCTGTCGTAGACCCGGCCATTTTTTTGTGTAAAATACCTGCTGGCTGGACTTTGTTTGAACACTAACCAAATTGGTGAAACGCAAATCCGTTGAAGTTGTACCTACAACTCCGTAAGCATTTCTTAAAGAAATCTGAGTAGTTGCATCTCCATAACCTTGTATAATAGGCAGGTTGCGGTAATAAATATATTGGAGCGCATCTGTTCCGGGATTGTTCTCCCCTGTTTGATAGGATAACCCAAAAATGGTTTCAGGGTGTGCATTCCCCCAACCCGGTGCAGTTGCAGTATTGAAATACGAGGATCCGGATGCTAATGGTACGACATTTTGTAAAATTACTGAATCCGACCATCTTTCGCTTTCTGCATAGTTGCCGTTGAACAATTGAACCCTGCTAGCCAATGCCTGCGCCGCTACTCTTCTTGGTCTATATGCCATGCCAGAATTAGATAACAGGGAATTGGCATATACAATATCCTGCATAATTAACGTATAAACTTCTGCCACAGTATTTCGCTTAGGAAAAGTTATACTCGCTCCATCTATAACAGGTGCAGTAATATTGGGAACTCCTAAATCAAAATTACCACCCGTACCAGATCCCAAGAATAATGGAGCCCGGGCATACGATTTTACCAAATTATGGTACATTAATGCTCTCAAAAAATAAGCTTCTCCTTTAAATTGAATTTTTTCTGCTGCAGAGGCTTGGGAATTATCGATAAAGGATAAAATAATATTTGCCCTGTTAATGTTAGCGTAAGATTCAGCCCATATATTTACATGTGCTCCCGGCGTATTAGTCCCCTGAGTAATGAACCTATTGGAGTTAGCAGTAGTAATTTCAACATTATCAGCTAATATTTCAGGTATTACGATGAAATCCCTACCATAATACCCACTCGTTTGCAAAGAATTGTAAATAGCAAT